>JAOTYS010000523.1 GCA_029861795.1 Gammaproteobacteria bacterium
CGTCTGTGGCGCTCGGCGCACTAGCCTGTGATAGCGTTACAGATGACATGGTGGCACGATTTCACGACTACGCGAATTGCATTGGACTCGCGTTCCAAATCATTGATGATCTGTTGGATGAAGAGGTGGACACCGCCACACTGGGGAAAACCAGTGGCGCGGACCGCGCCAACCATAAACCCACTTACCCTGCATTGATGGGATTAGCGGCGGCCGGCGCCGAGGCACGTCGTCTGCAACAGCAGGCGCATGCCGCCTTGGATGCCTTGGATTGCGATACCAGTCTTTTAGCGGGGCTTACGGACTTCATCATCGAGCGTGGTTACTAGCTCAAAACCCGCAATGACTACAGGCTCTTCTTGCTCACTGGTCTAGATCTGCATACACTTGTCATGGACCGAAGCACCCACCCACCGCTTTTACTTGAATCCACACACATAATCGGACATCAGCTATGACTCCACCGAAAGCGGCGAACGTCGAAGCTACAGGTACCGCCACCCCTATCATCGCGGATGTGCAAGGCCATCCGGACACGCGCCAGATTGCCATCGATAAGGTGGGGATCAAAGATATTCGGCATCCAGTTCGGGTCAAAGACCGTAGCGCAGGAGAGCAGCACACCATCGCCACGTTCAACATGTATGTGGAGCTACCCCATAACTTCAAGGGTACGCACATGTCTCGGTTTGTGGAGATCCTAAACAATCACGAACGGGAAATCTCGGTTGCCTCCTTCAGAGGCATGATCCGGGAAATGACCGAACGGCTTGACGCGGAGAAAGGGCATATCGAGATGACCTTTCCTTACTTCGTGACCAAGCGAGCCCCAGTCTCCGGAGTAGAGAGTGTGCTCGACTATCAGGTTAGCTTGGTCGGTGAGATCGACGGCAATATTTCCAAGGCGCTCACCAAGGTGGTGGTGCCGGTGACCAGCTTGTGCCCGTGCTCTAAACAGATTTCAGACTACGGTGCCCACAATCAACGTTCCCACGTTACATTGACCGTACGAGCTAACGCGTTCGTTTGGATCGAAGAGCTAATCGAGTTGGTCGAAACACAAGCAAGTTGCGAGCTGTATGGCCTACTCAAACGGCCTGACGAAAAATACGTGACCGAAAAGGCCTACGATAATCCGAAGTTCGTGGAGGACATGGTGCGGGATGTCGCAGCAATGCTAAACGATGATGATCGTGTCGTCGCCTACACTGTGGAGTCGGAAAACTTCGAATCCATTCACAACCACTCGGCATACGCCCAAATTGTCCGGGACAAGACCATCGATACGAAGTAGTTAGCGCGAGGGCGACCATTGGTGGGCCGACGCCTTTAGTAGCGTTTCCTCAGCTCCAGACGATTTCCGTCACGCACCATATCCATACTGCCCAAAAACGACCCGCCTAAAAGTGGTGTCTGTGGGTAGCTTCCCATAATGACCCCTGCGTCTACATTGTGCAGGGTAATATTTCCTACCGTCACTTTATTAAGCTTTAGTGCGACCATGGGAGCCATCCCACTGGCGGTCTGCGCTAACGCCCGCTGCCCCTTGGTGAGATCCAAACCCATGCGCCTAGCGAGGTCACCGCTAATCGCGACGCTACTGGCACCTGTGTCTACTAGGAATTTGACGGGATATCCGTTGATGGTTCCATCAGCGTGAAAAAAGCCAAAAGGATCTGCCCAAAGGGTAACGGCGTCGTCCTCCACTACCCGTGCCTCGTCATCAAACCCTGGGGCCACCACCACTCCTATCTCCAGCTCTTCGGTGTGGCCGTTGTACTCAACCACCGCCAAGCTGGAATCGGCACTGACCAACTGCACCCCTTCTGGACTGCGTTCCCCTACCTTTAACACGTAACGCTCTCCATCGATCAACAAGATGGCCTTGTCCTGGCCTAAGGCCAGTAGGGCAACATTTTCTGGGGCTGCAGCATGGATCGGTAACGCCATCAGCACCAAGCTCAACCACGTTAACAGTGTGCGGGTCATCATTGCCTGCTCTAAATATTGACAAGGCGGATGGTTATAATACTCGAACTCTGTTGGCCCCACCCGACCTATGTGCTACGAAGAATCTCTTGACAGTATAGACCGCGTCGGCACCCGTCGAGGTGGGATATTTGGAAAACTTGCGTGTTAACCTGGCAACACTGTTAAGCGGTGCGTATTGGCATTGATCTCGGTGGCACCAAGACAGAGGGCGTTGTCATGGACGACGCGGGCTCGGTGCTGGTTCGGGAACGCCGATCCACACCCAGCTCGGCCGGATATGATGCGGTACTCAATACTCTTCGCGACCTAGTCCGGGATCTCGAACAACGTGCAAATACCCAATGTATGGTCGGTATTGGCACTCCTGGCACGGTCTCGGCTCGAACAGGTCGCATGAAAAACAGTAACACGGTGTCGCTGAATGATCGTTGTCTGAAGCAGGATTTGGAGCAACGATTGCAGAGAACCGTCCGTGTAGCCAACGACGCCAACTGTTTCGTATTGTCTGAAGCCACCGACGGCGCTGCACAGCGGTACTCAGTGGTGTTCGGTGTAATCATGGGCACCGGGGTGGGTGGAGGCATTGCCATTGACAAAGTTGTACACCGAGGCCCCCAAAGCATAGCCGGGGAATGGGGTCACAACGTCTTGGAAGTTGACGGTCCAGTTTGTTATTGCGGCAAACGTGGCTGTGTCGAGACCCTAATCTCAGGGCCAGGTCTGGAGGGTGACTATCGCGCGCACACAGGTCGACAACTTTGCGCCGAGGAAATCGTGGCCCAGGCCGCTCAGGGAGAAGCCGACGCTGAGGCGGCAATGCAGCGTTTTCTCGATCGATATGGTCGGGCACTGGCCGCTGTGATCAACATTCTTGACCCTGATGCAATTGTCCTCGGCGGAGGCTTGTCTAATATTGGCCGGCTGTATTCTGAGGGGAGACGCTGTGTCGCCTGCCACATCTTTAGCGACGAACTCATCACACCCATCCTGCGAAACCGGCATGGCGACAGCTCAGGGGTCAGAGGCGCTGCACATTTGTGGCCCCCTGCGTTTACTTGCTGATCTCTGTAATCGCACGATGTTCTGCAGAAACATACTTGAGCGAACCATTAACTTATTTGGCGAATAAGCGGTGTACCGAATACATTGCAAATATATTGCGCAATTGTTGACTCAACGTGAGCCCGCGTCATTGATAGCAATTGATCCATATGCAGAATCGGTGACCCTTACTTACAGACGGCTTCACCCAGACTGCGGCGCCCACCTGGTCACAGATGCCGCCGGGTTGACCAACTTTCAAACACATGAGCGGTACGACTTCGGATATATCGCCAATACATTGGAATACTTGGACA
>JAOTYS010000524.1 GCA_029861795.1 Gammaproteobacteria bacterium
CCGTTCCGGATATCGCGCCCGACACGACTCAACGATCTCAGGTGTGCGGTCGGTGCATGCATTGTGCACAACGACGAGTTCGTCAAGGCTATCGATCACCGACTCGATTACTGCCTCGACATATTCTTCCTCATTCCGCAGCCGCATGAAGCCGCTAATCCCAAGTTCTCTTGAAGCGGGGTCCAAACAACTTCGCAGGTCAACCTTTATTCCGCTTTCGACGTCGAAATAGGGCACGCTGCCAAAGTTGCGAACGAAGAGATTGGTATAATTGATTTTCTTGGACGTCCACACCCATCTCAAGCGTCTTCGCCAGTTGATTAACGGCTTTCCCTGATGGGATCCCGCGACTTTGACAGATCTTTTCTGCATCGACTTATCGAAATACCCTTAGAGGGCGCTGATTAAGCGGTGTTTCTAGAGCGCCGCCGAAATGGACAACAGATAGTGGCCGGACAGAAATCCGCTTGTACTCACGTACTTCAGAAGGCTTTATGTCAGCGGCAGCATAACTGAGTGCAGGGGTTTCATATAAACCTCTGTCCATTTTTTCAACTCCACTTGTCTATACAAAGAAACAGTATTTCTTAATTATTGTTATGCAAACAATCGATACTTTACATTTGTACGGGGGAGTACATCTTATTTTGGAAACGTTTTTTCAAGAACTTTGAAGAAAACTTACTGCCTGATTTAGAAAAACATTATTTCGTTTTTACAGATAGCCCCTCTATTTTTCAGGAAGAAAACAAAAGAGTTCACAGAATTCTTCAAAAACAACTCTATTGGCCTTTCCCTACCCTAAAAAGATTCGGGATTTTTCTAAAAGCAAGAGAGTAATTGGAGGCATTTGATTATACATTTTTTTATGCTTACGTATGAAAAGCGTTGTAAGTTCATTCTTGGTAACTATGGGTTCGACGTTGTGGGAAATCTTCTGAGGGAACAAGATCCACACAAGTTCGGCTCTTGTGCGTAGGCACGTTAGCGCACGTCGTGAAGTTCGACTCTCGCTTAGACGCACAGTTTTTCATGGCGGCGTCGTTGACGTTTCACGTAGACTACCTTCCAACGGTGGCGGCGGTCTGGAACCGCGATGCAAGGAGCGACCGAATCGGATTGAGACTCTGCTTCTCGACTCTGGGACCCGTGACCGCAACCGAGCAGATGTTTCGGTATTGGTCATTCAGAAGGTCCTGCGTTCCCCTCGGCCAGCAAGCCGCTCACGCAGGCAGATCATAAGGCGCTGGAACTTCGACAATATCGTGTGTAGATCGGAAGAGACCGAAATCGGAACTGCAGCCGGAAGTCTTCCAATGGGACGAGAAAAGAAAGTCATCGTCATTGGAAACGGGGCAAGTGTTCTGGAACGAAGATTGGGAAGAGTCGTGGATGAGTTCGAAATCGTGGTTCGGATCAACAACTTCCGTACAGACTCGTATGAGTCACATGTCGGCTCCAAAACGTCCATCTGGGCGCGAAACCAAATGCGAAATATCGAGAAAAGAAGGACCGATGAATTTGAGGCCATCTGGATATGCTTGCCAGGGTGGGTTCTTCGTGGCGAGTACTCACTGATCTGGCAGTATCGTCGGCGGTTTCGCGAAGAAACTGTGGAGAGTTTGCGCAAACGCTATGCGGGCTGCGAAGTCGTGAGTGCGGAAACGGTAACCTCGCTCGAGCGACGCATGGGAGCGGATTGCGAGAAAAAGTGTTGGCCATCCACCGGGTTGATCGCCATCGAATACGCCATCAGACGTTATGGGTCTGTCTGGATCTACGGATTCGACCACTTCGCGAGAGTACAGGGTCACCCTCGGCACTACTTCGGGGGACTCGCAAAGATGCGGGGACACAGGCCTCACCACGGCGAGCTGGAGCGAGCGTACATCCGCTCACGTATAGAGGATGGCTCTCTCGAGAGACTCGAGGACGTATACTAAATCGCCGATCGCAAATATGCTGCACCTAAGCTAGGGCCAGTGCGTGACCAGTTCAGGCCCTGGTTTTATTGGAGCGGGTGATGGGAATCGAACCCACGTCATCAGCTTGGGAAGCTGAGGTTCTGCCATTGAACTACACCCGCGTGTCGGTATGCCTTAAAGGGCGCTGAAGTTTAAGTGTCTCTCCCTGCTTTGATATTCATGTTCGCGCATCGGGCTTCTCGTCAAGTTCTGTCCATCCAGGGTCGGGAGTGAAGCGCTCGCCGAGGCGCTCGGCAAGTTCTATCAGACGTTTATGCAAGCTCCCTGGTCCTCGGCTATGAATGTAGTGCATCGGCCCGCCGCGAAATGGCGCGAATCCGGTCCCGAATATAACCCCAGCATCTAGCAAATCTTGATCCTCCACCACTCCTTCGCGCAGGCAGGTCACTGCCTCGTTCAGCATGCGCAGCATCAGTCTATCGGTCAGATCTTTGGGGACAGTGTCGGTCTTTTCAGGCTTTCGCTTTTGTGGCTTGTTGCCCTTCCATGTATAGAATCCCTGTCCAGTCTTAACACCGAGTTCCTTGCTTTGTACCTTGGTGCGAAGCTCGTCGGGCACTGTAAGGGCTAGTGTCTCGGATAGGTTCTCAGCCACCGACAAACAAATGTCTAGACCTACTGTGTCGGCGAGTTCAATAGGTCCCATGGGCATACCGAAGTCCTTCGCTGCCTTATCGATCTCCGCCGCAGCAACACCTTCAGTTAACAATGTCACTGCCTCCATCAGATAGGGCGTCAGTACGCGGTTAACCAGGAATCCCGGCGCGCTCTTTACTGGGACTGGCAGGCGATCGATCTGGTGTGCAAACGCGATCGCTCGATGAGCCTCGTCTTCAGCAGTCTTGGTGTCTGTAACGATTTCCACCAGCTGCATCTTGGCCACCGGATTGAAAAAATGCAGTCCCACAAGTCTGCTGGGTTTCTCTAGCACCTCGGACAAATTTTTGAGTGGGATGCTAGAGGTATTAGTGGCGAGTAAAGCGTTGGGTTTGAGTTGGGGTTCAAGTGTCTGGAAAAGCGTCTGTTTTGCCACCGCATTTTCGAAAATCGCTTCAATAACTAGGTCTGCCTGGTTGATGCCATAGCCCTTGCCGTCTGGAATTAGACGATCCATGGCGGCAGTAATCAGCCGTCCTTCCCTTAGTCTCTTCTTAAAAAGTTCATGCGCGCGTTTTGTCACCCGCGCCAAAGCCTCAGGCTGCTGGTCTTGCACCGTAACTTTTATTCCCTGTAGCGCACACCAAGCAGCAATGTCACCACCCATGACACCGCCACCGATGACGTGCACATGTTGCATCTGGGGAGTTTGTGCTTGTTCATCTTCTACTTTGGCGAGCGCCTTAAGCCTTTCGCGCAAGTGG
>JAOTYS010000525.1 GCA_029861795.1 Gammaproteobacteria bacterium
GTGGCTCCGTGGTACTCGATAGCATCAATCGCGTATTGCGAACAGCTCGGATAAAACCGGCAGTGTTGTCCCAACATCGGGCTTACTAGATAGCGATAGGTCCGCAAGCAACCTAACAGAAGTTTCTGCATCGTTGCCTCACCCTCTCCCAGTGCCGCCCCAACGAGCCGCGTAGCTCGCGGCTCGCCCGGGTCGCGCTTGTTGCCCGGGCTACGACAACTATGTCCAAGCCCTCTAGGTGTTTTTTGTTTAAACGAAAAGACTCCCGAACCTGTCGTCGTATTCGGTTGCGTACCACCGCTTTACCTGATACCCGCCGCGATACGGCGATACCTAGACGTCCCTGCGCGAGCTGATTCCGTCGGACGTAAACACTCATCAGCGGATCTGCACACTTGCCGCCGTGCTTTAGCACGGATTTGAACTCCGCAGCGCTCAGCAGTCGATTTTGCTTGGAAAGTCGCGCCGAGTGAAGGGGCAACGACTTATCAGGCGCTTAACCGCGCCCGGCCTTTGGCTCGGCGGGCGTTGATGATCGCCCGCCCACTGCGGGTACGCATGCGGGCTCGGAACCCATGGTTGCGCTTGCGTTTCTGTTCGCTGGGCTGGAAGGTTCGTTTCATTTTGTCTTGTCTTCGCTTTGATGGCCGCTCAGGCTACATGGTTGTTGATCACCAACCTGTCCTTGTAAAGGGGGCGCAAACTTAAAGCTTTAATGATTGCGTTGTCAACCAACAGCGCTCGGTCGACAGCTAACGTCCTTTCTTGGTGATATTTCACAGGGTCGTTTTTAGAGAAAGTAGTAACGATCGGTGGCTCTCGTTGTGTAAGCTCGGGGAGTGGATAACTGGGTGATGACACGCTAGACTGATCGCCCTTCGGCCTAAGATCGAGACGAACCCTTGAGCCAACCAGCCGTTTGGCAAAAATGTTTGAATTTGCTCGAGGATGAGTTGCCTGCACAGCAATTCAACACCTGGATTCGTCCACTGCAAGCGGTGCACGCTGCACACAGTCTGCGATTACTCGCTCCTAATCGTTTCGTGGTTGACTGGGTTCGCCAACAGTTTCTCCCGCGCCTCACCGAACTCGCCTGCAGCTGCTCCGGCCAATCGATTGAAGTATCTGTGGAAGTGGGAACTCAACCTGCTGCTGCCGAGGAGCAACTGACCAGACAACCCTCGGCGCGCAACAAGCAACGCAGCCAACCGCCGTACGCTCAGGGCCGACTTAACCCGGATTTCACGTTTAGCAACCACGTGGAAGGCAAGTCCAATCAACTGGCTCGTGCAGCCGCCACTCAGGTCGGGGAGAACCCTGGCGGCTCCTATAATCCCTTGTTCATCTACGGTGGTGTCGGACTTGGAAAGACACATTTGATGCAGGCTGCCGGCAACTTGATCTTGTCCAATCATCCGGAGTCCCAGGTCGCGTACGTCCATTCCGAACGCTTTGTGGCCGACATGGTTAAGGCCTTACAGCATAACGCCATCAATGAGTTTAAGCGGCACTACCGGAACTTAGACGCCTTGTTGATTGACGATATTCAGTTCTTTGCCGGCAAGACCCACTCACAAGAGGAGTTTTTCCACACTTTCAATACGCTGCTAGAGGGGCAGCGACAGGTGGTGATCACCAGTGACCGGTTCCCGAAGGAAATAACCGGTGTACAAGAACGACTCATCTCTCGTTTTGGCAGCGGTCTTACGGTTTCCATAGATCCCCCGGAGTTTGAAACTCGGGTAGCGATACTTCGTAAGAAGGCGCGTTCTCAGGGCATTGACTTGACCGATGATGTGGCATTTTTTGTGGCTAGACAGGTTCGCTCAAACGTGCGCGAGCTAGAAGGGGCGCTTCACCGCATCTTCGCCAGTTCTCGGTTTACGGGTCAGTCCCTAGACGTTGAATTAGCGCGGGACGCCCTGAATGACCTGCTTGTGTTCCAGGAGCGCAAAGTCACCATCCAAAATATCCAAAGAACGGTGGCGGAGTACTTCAAAATGAGAGTATCCGATCTTCACTCGAAGCGGCGCAACCGCCACATTGCTCGTCCTCGCCAGATTGCTATGGCACTAGCTAAGGAGCTCACTAATCTCAGTCTACCAGAGATTGGTGATGCCTTTGGTGGCCGGGACCATACCACAGTGCTCCACGGCTGCCGTAAGATTCAGGAGCTGCTCGGGCAAGATGCTAAAACCAAAGAGGACTACGAGAACCTAAACAAGTTGCTCAGTGGATAGCATCCGTTGGAATTGTGGATAAGATTCGCTTCTGTGGTAACGTGCGACACAGATAGCAATTATCAACCTGATAATGCAACATAATCACAATAGTTATGGACCTCGTGATAGGACATTAACTATTTGATATATATATGATTTATCGACTTATCCCCAAATGTCTGCTGCTTATAAATAGAACTATCTTTACTTAAAAATATGAAACTAAAGATTGAGAGAGAAAGACTGTTGAAACCACTTACGCAGGTGAGTAGTGTAGTGGAGCGTAGACAGACGCTGCCTATTCTGGCAAACGTTTACCTAAACCTGGATAAGGGTCAATTACAACTTGTCGGCACCGATCTAGAGGTTGAAGTACTAACCCATATTGAAGACGTAGCGGGTGAAGACGGGGCCTGCACAATGACGGCACGAAAGTTGCTAGATATCTGTCGTGCGCTGCCCGATGGGGCCGAAGTTACTCTTTCGGCGGATGGAGAGCGGGCTACCATACGATCTGGAAAAAGCAGATTTAGTTTGCAGACCTTACCTGCAGCTGATTTTCCTAAGCTTGAGACTGACCAATGGCAGTTACAGTTTCGCTCCAATCAAGCAGAGCTCAAGAATTTGTTAGGACGTACCGCATTCGCGATGGCACAGCAAGATGTGCGGTATTATTTGAACGGCCTACTTTTTGAGGTATCCCAAAAGACGCTGCGAGCGGTAGCGACCGATGGCCATCGCCTAGCGAAGAGCGAAATTGAGGTACACACTAACGGAGATACCGAGCTGCACCAAGCGATAGTGCCTAGGAAGGCGGTGGTAGAACTATCGCGGTTCCTAGAGGAGGTCGAGGAGGACGTGACTGTAGAACTGAATCCTAATCATATTCGGGTGCAGTTGGGTGTGTTGCTATTTACCTCTAAGGTTATTGACGGGCGTTTTCCAGACTATGAGAAGGTGATTCCCCAGCGTTTGAGTACACGTCTCACTGTTGACCGAGCAGAATTCCAAGAGGTGCTGGGTCGGGCAGCGATCTTAACGAATGATAAGTTCAGAGGCGTGCGTCTAACGTTAGGCGCCAATCGCATGGTAGTGAGCGCCAATAACCCGGAGCAAGAA
>JAOTYS010000526.1 GCA_029861795.1 Gammaproteobacteria bacterium
ACCCGCCTCGGATGCCAGGTAGTGCTGGGTAACGACCATGCCGCCATCCGACACCACCGCAGGCTTGCGAACCAACCAAGTCTCCGGCACAAACTCCGACATTATCTCTGCTCTTTAGAATATGTCTGTTTATTGGTCATGGGCACGCTTCCAACAGAATTGACTCACACGCCGAGAACCATAGCCAGCACTACAATTAACCTTCCAATGCATCCGTTCCTGCTAGAAGTCGAGTTTCTCTTTCAGAAAAGTATTCAAGCCAGGCAGAGCATCAGTTTTCATGAGATTCATTGCCGTTACTCCGGTGAGTTTCTTGACCAGAGAGATGGCAGCATCCGTATTGGCAGCAGGACCGGCCACAAGATCTGGGTCTATAGCGAATGCTACCTGAACACCAGCTACCGCATAGGGGTCCGACGCACACAACACAGTGCAACGCACGTTGCTGCGGATTTCATTGATGGCTACTTGACCGTTATAGGGCTCCAACGGTGAGGCCCCACACTCGGTAACCATGACGTCGGCATTCAATCTAGCAATTCGCGACAGCAACTGAAGAAGAGCGGTACGATACTCTTCTTCCGAACAGACTGTAGAGGGCAGACCGACGTCAACGAAATCGAAGATATGGTCTGCGCCGGCATCAGCGAAACTTAGAATATCTCGATATCGGCCTGCCCCAGTGAGCTTAGCGCCTACCACCGAAAGCCCCGCCTTCTTCAGCTCATGAATGATTAGCCGACCCGTAGTGGTCTTACCAGCAGACATCGACGTACCGACTAAGAGGACAATAGGGGTGTCGAAGTTTTGTTCCTTGACAGCCCCGACAAAGTTTTTCATGCACAGTTTTTGACCATTGCGTATCACATGACCTTTATAGATCAGCGACATAAGCCGCGGCAGCAACGGAGAAGTGGAAGTAGCCTTTCCGAACAGACCCGCAGCCGTCAGCGCCTCCATCTGAAGATCACTTTCTATATGTTTCCAGTCACCGACTCCCTCGAGCGTCGCCGCCCGCGTGCCGAACGCGCCAATCAGATTATCGCCTGGCACGACGTCAACCAAGCGACCGGAATCTAGCTCCGCGCGATACAGACTGGACGGAGTGCCAATGACCTCAGCAGCCACATAATCACCCGTATCCCACTGGGAACGCGGCAGCGGCTCTACGTCAAACGGCCCTGTCTGCAAATCGGTGATGCGGGTCAGTGAAGTAAAGAAATATCGCATTGGATTTGTCCTAGCAGTGATCGACATATCAGTTCAATCAACGGCGACTGGAGGCTGCGCCAGCAATAGTGCTAGTAGGGCAGCGCGCTCAAGTGTTTTATCGATATATAGAAATTCGTGGGGGGCATGAGCTCCCCCTCCGACTGCTCCCAGACCATCCAATGTCGCGGTATGCGTACTCGTGAGATTGCCATCAGACCCTCCACCGGCCAGACCTTGATCGAGCTCCAGCCCTAGCTCCCACCCGAGTGCTTGCGCAAGCTTCCACAATCTCTGGTTACGCGCCGTAGGCTCCAGCGGCGGTCGGCCGATGCCGCCTTCAATTTTCAGGGTTACGCCAGACGTCGTCGGCGTAAGATTGAGAATCGCTTGCTCAACACGTTGTGCGTCCGCCAGCGTTTTGACCCGCACATCTACAACCGCCCTGCTCTCGGGGGCAACCACATTAGGACGCAGACCACCGTCTACAGTCCCCACGTTCACGGTAACTCCTCTGTCCACATCGTTCATCGCAAACAGCTGCTGAATTACATGCGACATTTCCAAAATTGCGCTCACGCCACCCTCTGGATCAAGACCAGCATGTGCTGCCCTTCCCTTCACCAGCACGGTAAAACGGCCCACACCTTTGCGCGCGGTTTTCAATTTTCCGCTGGATCCCAAGGAGGGCTCTAACACAAACACCCGCTCAACACATCGGGCCAAGCCTAGCACCTGTTTGCGCGATTCCCGACTGCCGATCTCCTCATCGGAGTTGAGGAACACCAAAGGCGTAACAGGCGGCTCAATACCGAACTCGCGCAGTGCTTTAAGGGCAAATAACATTTGCACGACGCCACCCTTCATGTCGTACACGCCCGGTCCTTTGATCACATTGCCGTCGACCTGCAAGGGCATGGTTTTGAGTGTCCCTACAGGCCAAACCGTATCGTAGTGACCCAACATTAGCTGCGCGGCAGATCTGCGAGTACGCTTGGCGGGACGCGCATATAAGTGGCCACCGCTGGTTCGACCATTCACTAACACAATCTTAAAGCCCAGATCTTGGAAGGCCTCAGCTAGTTTCACACGGATCCCCTTTTGGGTGTCCGGTACGTCAGACGGCGACTCACAAAGCGTGAGCAACTCCAGAACGGACACAAACTCCATCCGATTATGCTTTAGGTAATCCAGAATCAGGGGCCCACTCGCGTTCGCCATCTAGCTATTTCTTCATTCCTTCCGGAAACGGAAACGATCGACTGGTGTCGATGCTGGCAAACCTGCCGGGATGCAGATAGGCGAGCAACGGCGAAGCATGGATTAGGTCTTGATCATCCTGCTCCTCATCACGCAAGCAATCCTCATGGACATGAGCTGCGATGATGTGACCCACAATCAGACTGTTCTCACCGAAGCCATCAATGATCCGATCGACCTCGCACTCCAAGTACAGGTAGCCATCTTCGACAAACATCCCGTCAATCTTAGTAGCCGGAAACTTCTTCACTGCCTCCAAGCTTGTCTTACGGTCGTCCTCGCAGCGCGGTGCTGCCGCCAGATTGGCTTCCAGAACTTGCGATGGGCGCAGGTAGCTAATGGTAAACGCAGCGGTGCGTTTGCTGTTGCGATAGGTGCCGTGGCGCGGGATACAGACAAACCCTACATAATTTTCCCAGCTGAGTGGAATTACCATGTGTTTCGGCGCAAAGTCATATCCGCCGTCATCTTCTCGCGTCCCAACAAGTACCAAAGGACTTACCATGAAAAATCGCTCCCAAATAGGCTGCGACGTGTCTACGGTGACCACATGTTTTAAAGCGGATTGCTGCATCGTACGCCCTCTGCGAAATGGTGTGGACTCAGACCGCGAACCGCGGGATGGTCCGATATCAGTCCTTAGTTATGCTAAGTAATGCCGCCCCACACTGATCTGCATCAAGCCCTTGCTCAATTAGCCACTACTTACCCATGGGTTAGCCTTGTTTGCTGCCCAAAGTCGGTCGCATGCAACCACGCTAGCCGCTAGATGAATAGTCAGAAACTTGCAGAAACGCCTAGATACGGATGATCTTGCCGGGGTTCATTATGTTATCAGGGTCCAGCGCCCGCTTTATCTCTCTCATCACA
>JAOTYS010000527.1 GCA_029861795.1 Gammaproteobacteria bacterium
TCTGATTTAATGCCAAATGCACGCTGTCGGGCGTTATTACGTCGTTATCTTTGGTCGCGGCGTATAGTTCGCGCAGAACCCGTTCCGCGACCTTCGCCATATCGGTATCGCCAACGATGCTGAAGTGATTGCCCCGGTTAGTAATATGAACACCAAAATGTCCCTCAATCTGTCTGATATTAGTATCGAACTGGCCACACAAGCCGGCGAGGCGCGAGTTATCGGCGGGCGACAGTGTGAAAGCGATGGGGGCGGAACTAGTCTTCAAGCTGGGGAGTTACGAAGATGGTACTGTTAAGTGTAGAACACTTGTCGACGGGTTGCCGCCACTTCGTGGGTGTAATTCTTGAGTAGCACGCCGCGCAACGAATTAGGGAGTGCCTCGGTTATCTCTACTTCAATGAAGTCGCCGATATCATGAGATGAACCCGGCACATTCACCACTCGATTGTTATCAGTACGCCCACAAAGCTCGGATGCATTCTTCTTACTGGGACCTTCTAGCAACACGCTCTGTATCGACCCCACCATTCGCCTACTGATCTGCAGTGCCATCTGGTTGACACGTGCTTGCAGCCGCTCAAGTCGTTTCTGTTTTACCGCTGCAGGTGTGTCATCTTGAAGCTCCGCAGCCGGCGTCCCAGGTCGCGGACTATAAATGAAGCTGAAAGACTGATCGAAACCAACCGCTTCAATCAAGTCCATAGTGGCCTCGAAATCTGTATCGGTTTCTCCCGGAAACCCGACGATAAAGTCCGATGACAGATTGAGCTCGGGGCGCACGCTGCGCAGGCTGCGGATGATGTTCTTGTAGTGCTCGACGGTATAGCGTCGTTTCATAAGAGTGAGGATGCGATCAGAGCCGCTCTGTACTGGGAGATGGAGATGACTTACAAGTTTTGGAAGATCCGCGTACGCATCGATCAGGCTAGCGGTAAAATCTAAGGGGTGGGAGGTGGTGTAGCGTATTCGATCGATTCCATCGATCTCCGATACATAACGCAACAACAATGCAAAATCCGCTAATCCTCCCCGGTGGAGCGCTCCACGGTACGCATTAACATTTTGCCCCAATAACGTGACCTCACGCACACCTTGATCGGCTAAATCCGCGACCTCTGTTAATACATCATCAAACGGTCGGCTGAATTCCTCTCCTCGTGTGTAAGGCACCACACAAAAGCTACAGTACTTACTGCATCCTTCCATAACCGAAACATAGGCGCGTACGCCGTCGGCACGGGGTGGCGGTAAATGATCGAACTTCTCAATTTCGGGAAACGAAATGTCTAGCGCTGGTTTCTTTGAGTCAACGGCGCTCTCATAGAGTTGAGGGAGGCGGTGCAGTGTCTGTGGCCCAAATACAAGGTCCACATAAGGCGCACGTCTCAAAATGGTCTCACCTTCCTGGCTGGCGACACAGCCCCCCACACCGATTACTAAAGCGGGTCTGTGCTGCTTCCATTCGCGCCACCGCCCAAGCTGTGAGAACACCTTCTCCTGAGCCTTTTCACGCACAGAGCAGGTATTGAGCAGAAGTACGTCAGCGTTCTCGGGCTCCGAGGTAGTCTCCAAGCCGTGTGACTCATATAGTAGATCCGCCATACGGGCGGAATCATACTCATTCATCTGGCAACCAAAGGTTTTGATGTACAGCTTTCCTGACATGGCCCTCCGACCGACGAAGATCTGGCCCATAACGCTACCCGTATTAGTGCAAAATATCCAGCATTAATTAAATCTTAGACACGCATAAACTATTACACAGCACTTCCGCCTTTAGCGACTCTCACCATGGAGATTCGGTTCACTTGAACATCGTCTTCTTTACCTTAGTACTCGTTGCATTTTGTGTCGCTGCGTATAGACAAATTCTATGGACACCTAACGACACAGACACATTATCGCCAATGGAAATCCTTGGTAACGGCATGATTGAAGCCGCCAAGGACTCGGTCACCCTAGCCTTAGGCTTAATCGGTGTAATGGCGTTGTTTTTGGGACTGATGAAAGTTGCTGAGGCCGGTGGACTACTCTCCATCATCGCGCGTCTGGTGCGACCCTTGATGGTTCGTCTGTTCCCCGATATTCCCGACGACCACCCGGCAATGGGCGCAATGATTATGAACATGTCAGCCAACGCCATGGGCTTAGGAAACGCCGCCACACCGTTTGGCATTCGTGCCATGCAAGAGCTCGACCGGCTCAATCCACACAAAGGAAGCGCGACTAATGCCATGGCATTATTCCTTGCGATCAATACATCCAGCGTGACCTTGCTGCCCACTGGTGTGATCGCACTGCGCGCGGCTGCCGGTTCCGTAGATCCCGCTGGCATACTTCCCACCACCTTGTTCGCCACTCTTTGCTCTACAGTTGCCGCCATCGCGGCAGCGAAAATTTACCAACGCTATTTTTCATGGCCTCCGCAGCCGTCCGGCCCCAAAACGGAAATTGATTCCACTTTCCAGGTGGAGGACCCACGCGGTTCGGACACGGCGGAAGTGATACCCGCAGAAGCCTCGGTCGCGTACCCTGCATGGATCTCGTATCTCGCATTAGTAAGTCTGGTCTCTCTCATTCCCCTGGCCATCATTTTCGGCAGTGCTGTGGGAGCGTGGATTATTCCAGCGTTAATGCTGCTGCTGTTGGGCTTCGGTGTCGTTCGTGGCGTCCAGGTATATGAGAGCTTTGTGGAAGGCGCGCGAGAAGGGTTTCAGGTCGCAGTACGCATCATTCCCTATCTGGTTGCGATCCTCGTTGCTGTGGCTATGTTCAGACAAAGCGGCGCCATGGAACTCGTAATTGGACCGCTCGGTGCATTGACTTCGCTAGTAGGATTGCCCGGCGAAGCGCTCCCAATGGCTTTGTTGCGACCGTTGTCTGGCTCCGGTGCGTACGGTGTGCTCGCCGCCACCATACAAGACCCTGCTATCGGGCCCGACAGCTACGTTGGCTACCTCGTTAGCACGCTACAAGGTTCCACCGAAACAACATTCTATGTTCTCGCGGTCTATTTCGGTGCGGTTCAAGTGCGCCGTATAAGACACGCTTTGGCGGCAGGCCTTACAGCCGATCTCGCTGGCATCATTGGTGCGGTGGTGGCGTGTTCCTACCTATACGGGTGAGCTCCATCGTGTAGAATGAAACGGATCGGCTTGCGGCACTCAATCGAATAACAAGCTGGCTTTCAACATCTCCAACTTCACATGGTTTGTGTTAGGACACCGCTGTGCGTGGCTCCGAGTTCTAATGGGCAAGTGACAAACCATCGATCGAAAAGTTGTGGTGGAAGCTCCGATAGTCTCTAAAACTTGCACAATGCGAA
>JAOTYS010000528.1 GCA_029861795.1 Gammaproteobacteria bacterium
AGCGTTCAATGCGGGCGAACAATTCGGCGCGCCCCAAGCTGCCGAACCCGAGATCGCGGTCTAATGAGTCATCCAAAGATACCGGCCGAGAAGATTGGTAACCCGGGTTCAACTCCACGGCGAGATCTCGGATTAGCGAGAGTAGTGTCGTAACATCGTCTTCCGCTATGGGCTCTGCGCTCGGGGTGCTCATGAATCAGTACGGATCCGCACATGGTTTACCGGATCCAGCGATTGTAGCTTAACTGAGGGACGCGCCATGGACTCAACGGAAGTGAAATGGGGCGGGTTTTTGGGTCCGTGGTACATCTTCGTGTTTGCAAAACCGGTTATGTTGCTATGTCAGGCTAAGTCCCCAGAGTCCAGATCCGTTGGGTCTATCCTTTCGACGTTGTCATTACCGGACACCTGTCGCCGTGGAGCAAGTGCAATCCACCAATTCCTGGTGTGGGGTGTCGCCCCACGAGCAACGTGGCTTGCTTCAGTTTGCCCAAATGGTGCTGAGTGTGCGGTGTAGATTCTCGCCCAGCAAGCCGCGTACTTGCCCTTCAGTCCAACCTCGCTCCAACAAAGCGGAGGTGACGTGAACAAGCTCCGTGTGGGAGGAGCAGTCACTCAAATACCGAGTCTTGATATCGTTGCCGAACGCTTGGACATAGTCGACAACGGCTGCGGGAAAGCGGTTTAACGTCATCTCTGTGATGTGACTGACTTTGTCCAAGTGGCTGACGGCAGGCAAATCCGTACCAATAGCAATGTGTTCAACACCCACGAGTTCGACGATATGTTCGAGCTGGGCAATATAGTCGCTGATGGCGGGTCGACGTTTAGGATCACTATTCCAACACATGGTGCAATAGATACTCGTACCGATCACACCTCCTTTCTCGGCGACAGCCTTAATCAGATTGTCGCTTTTGTTACGCGGAATATTGACAACGGTCTTTGAATTGGCATGGGTAATCAACACCGGCTTGGCGCTGGCCTCCACCGCCATTTGGGATGTGCGCTCTCCCACATGACTGAGATCCACGGCGATCCCGAGCTCGTTCATGATTCTGATCGCATCGGTCCCTAATCGACTTAAGCCACCATTGTTTTTTTCCAGACAACCGTCACCCATAAAATTTCGGTAGTTATAGGTGGGCTGCATGATGCGGATACCGAGCCGGTGGAAGAACTCAATGCGATCAAGGTTATCGCCGATAGGGCGCATGTTCTGCCAGCCCATGATCAGACCAATCTTGTTGGTTTGCCTGGCACTATCGATATCAGAAACATCGTTCACGATATGCCAGTCGCTCTCCGGCGTTAGTGCTACTGTTCGCCACGCGGCGATTTGATCGCAGGCGGTTTCGAAATCCGCTTCGAAATGACTGACTGTTAGATTAACCGCATTGATGTGTGCTGCGAGAAGATTCTTGGCGTAGTGGTCGCTGTAGAAGACCAGGCCATCCATGATTAAGGCATCTTGATGCAGTTTGTCGACATTCATGCGACGCTGCGCTTGTCATAGAAGTGGGGCATCACTTTGGTGGCAAAACGTTTCATTGACGCCATTACATCCTCGTGGTCAGCACCAAAGCCCATGTTGAGGTTGATTTCGTGTATTCCGAATCCTTCATAAATTTTTAGCCGTTCTACGCACTCATCTGCAGTGCAAATTATTAACGATTGGGCGATTTCATCTACGGTGATGTCTACGTCGATAGGTTTGATTGCACCTTTATATACTTCGCCAGGCGTGTTGAACACATTACTGAAACGCTGATGGTTTGCGTAGGCAATCTCAAGTTTGCGGCGGGCATCGGCGTCATCTTTGGCCACGTACACCATACGCAACATGGAAAGTTCGCGATCCGTGGCCGCGGGCCCGGCGTCACGCAGACCCTTGTGGAAAGCATCGGCCTGTGCCTTGGCGGCTTCTAACGGATCCCGTAGTGGAGTCGTCATCACATGGTAGCCGTTGAGCACACTGTGATAAATCGCAAGCGGAGCCAGGGCTGCGATCCAGATTGGTGGATGAGGTTTCTGTACTGGTCTCGGTGTGATGGTCAAGGGTGGAAAGGAATAATACTTGCTATTCCAAGAGACTTCTTCCTCCGTCAGCAGCTTCTTTAAAAGTGCCAACGAATCATCGAATTTCTCGCGACTGTCCTCCGGTGGAACACCGAAGCGATCAAACTCGTAACGAAACGCTCCTCGACCTACCCCGAGTTGGATGCGACCGTTGGTTAGACAATCGGCTTGGGCGATTTCCCCGGCCAGCCTTCGCATGTCAAGAAACGGTAACACCAGCACTGCAGTGACGATCGGAATGCGTTGGGTGACCGTCGCCACCTTCACTGCGGACAGCAGCGGGCTTGGATGGGTCAGATAGTTGATGAAGTGGTGCTCGGGGATGGCGAGGCTGCAATAGCCTTGTTCCTCTGCCGCGATCGCCTGCTGCAGCATCTCCGCATACATATGCTCGGCCGGGACGCTAGTGTCTGGCCAGTAACACGGTAGGTAAAAGCCGAATCTCAACGTATCTCTTACTCGGTATGGGATGGTTAATACACAGTGGATTCTGTCAGATTATCGTTATTTCGGAAATCGATATATTCTGATGATTTATCATAGCTGTCCCACAAAAATGAGAATAGATTGGGTCAAAACGTTGACGGCGAAACGGCTCGCGCTGTGAACCGCAGTATGGACATGATCGGTCATTGTTCTGCTTTGTCATTCCGGAAGCTTGTTCCCGTGAAAACGGGGAGCGCGTAGCGCTTATCCGGAATCCAGGGATTTCAATAATTTACTGGATGCCGGATAACGCCTGAGGCGTTTCCGGCATGACGGTAGTGAATTTATGGGACAGCAGTGATGATTTATATCAATATTGTTGAAATACTCATATCTGAGGCGCTAAATGAATATTGAGCTTGCGCGCACGTTCCTGGAGATCATTCGCAGCGGCAATTTCAACAAGGCAGCAGAGCGGCTTCATGTGACACAGTCAACGGTGACTATGCGGGTCAAGGCATTGCGCTGAAACTATTCGATGAGCGCCTCGTTTTGGTATCGAAACGACGGCGTAAACTCATGCGTTGGGATCCGCTCTATAACTATGTGGCTGGGGTCAAGAGTTTCGCGAGCTCCACAGTCGGGCGTACGACGTAGATGAAACCCCACCGATTACGTCAGGGTTGGGATCACTGGGGATGCATCATATCTTGCAACATGGTGCCTCTGGTTATTATCCACTGCGACTTGTATGACCACTGGTTGACGCGGGTCGCCTTCACTTAGTTCCTGACGCCCGAGTTCACACGCTCCGTTTAC
>JAOTYS010000529.1 GCA_029861795.1 Gammaproteobacteria bacterium
GAGAAGCGTAATCTCCCAGTGTTCCTCCTTTGTTTCTTTCTGGGTTTCTTTGGCGTTCACCGATTCTATGTAGGGAAAATCGGAACTGGCATATTGCAATTGCTAACCTTCGGTGGAGTTGGTATCTGGACGACCATTGATTTGATTATCATTCTTTTCGGTGGGTTCACCGATAAAGAGGGGAACAGAATCACTCAATGGGTGGATGAACCGGGAGAACAACCGAGCGAAAGCATCGAGCCACGGTACGCTGGTTTCTGGCGAAGATTTGTTGCCCTTATCATCGACTTCTTCCTGATTTACATATTCGTATTTCCCATGGTAGTCGTGATAGGCTTGGTCGCACCTCAGTATATCGTTGTTAGTGTACCGTTCGATCTTTTTACAACCGAAAGGATAATAGAAACAGAACAGATTGAACAGAAGCATCCTGACGGATCGACGGCGGTGAACGACACAAGCTTGATAGAAGTCACATGCCTTGGAAAATGGGAGTATCTCTACAGAGAGACGATCGAATACAGTGCTGAAGCGGAAGAGACGTATACGTCTAGACAATTGCTCGATTCAACAACAAAGCAGGAAATGAATCTCACCACAGCAGACGACATCGTCTTCTTGGTGATCTTCATCTATTGGATACTTATGGACAGCAGCCGATATCAAGCGTCTCTTGGCAAGATGGCCCTGAGGCTCAAGGTTGTAGACGCCAAAGGACACCGATTGAGTGTACCTCGTGCATTGGGTCGCAACCTCTTGAAATTTCTCTCTTGTCTGACATCTATGATCGGATTCATGCTGGCAGGATGGACAGAAAGGAAGCAAGCTCTGCACGACATGATCACAGGCTGCTACGTCACGGTAGATGATTGAGCGGCCCGTCCAAGCAGCAAAAACTATTTTGCTATTGGAATTCCTATCAGCCCGTATTGGAATTCCTATCAGCAATTCCTATCAGCTGAAAAATAAATCGATTCGGCAGAAACACGGAGAACAAACAAAATAAGAAGAGTAATAACAATGAAAGGCGATCTAATGAACAAACTAATCCAACGCGTACTGTTTGGAACGCTCATGTTTATGGTAGCGCTCGATACCTATGGAGCAATTGTCAAATCTTGTGTTTTGAGCATCTGAATTAGGCGGCGTATTCTTCCTGCATAATTCCGTCTTTGAAGGACCGTCCTTCGATGACGAGAGTGATCTTCTCATGGCTTCGTAGTCGTCTCCATTTCTTCGATGCTGATTGAGCGAGCTTGAACATCATCGCTAAACTTGCTCGCCTGGTTCCGTTGCCTTTCGTCTTTCGATGACGAAGACGGATGGTAGCGAACGTCGATTCGATCGGGTTGGTCGTCCTCAGGTGGCCCCAGTGCTCGGCAGGAAAGTTATAGAACAAGAGTAGCTGCGCTCGGTCCTTTCGTAGACATTCACAAGCTGGCTGATACTTCGCGTCGTACTTCTCAAGGAAGGTGTCGAAGGCCTGCTTGGCTTCCTCCTTGGTTTCGGCCTGCCAAATCTCATGCAAGTCGCTCTTCGCTTTCGGTTGCACACTCTTGGGCATCTTATTGAGCACGTTGGCCGTCTTGTGTACCCAACAGCGCTGCTCACGCGTTTGGGGAAAGACTTTTCTCAGCGCCGCCCAGAAGCCGAGCGCACCGTCACCTACCGCAATCTTCGGCGCTGTCGTCAGTCCGCGTTGCTTCAGGCTTACGAGCAACTCTGTCCAGCTCTGTTCGCTTTCGCGGTAGCCATCGAGCACCGCGATCACCTCCTTCTTGCCGTCCGCTGTGGCACCCATCAGCACTAAAATGCACTGTTTCTTATTGGCATCATCTTCCAATCGCACTTTGACATGGATGCCGTCGGCCCAGACGTAGACGTAGTGTTTGTCGGAAAGATCCCGTTTGCACCACGCGTCGTATTCGTCTGCCCACTGCTGCTTAAGGCGAACGACAACGTTGGCGCTGAGGCCCTTGGCACGTTCACCGACGATCGCTTGCAAAGCCTCGCCGAAGTCGCCGGTGGAAACACCTTTGAGATACAGCCAGGGAATCAGCTCCTCGATTGCGTCTGTTCTCCGCAAGTAGGCCGGGAGCACGCTCGGCGTAAACTGAACGCGCGCGTCAGGATCGCGAGAGTTGTCTCGCACTCGTCCCTGCTTGACCTCTAGGGCACCGGCACCAGTGAGGATCTCTCTGGCCGGAAGGCTTCCGTTCTTGACCACGAGTCGTCTACCGTTCGCGTCACGACGCTCGTCATGCTGCGAAACGAAAGACTCCACTTCGGCATCGATCGCTGCCTGAAGCATTCGCCTGGCTCCTTCCTGGACGAGATCGTCCAAGGGGCTGCGCTCATCGAACTGCTGCCGAAAGGCAACTACTTCGGGATCAAGATCCTGGGCCACTGGCGTTGAACGTCGGTCTGTCTTAGTCTTGTGCATGGCGTATCCTTCTGCCCACAGTGGGCTGCTGACGTGTGATGACATCAGCAGGATGCGCCGCTTTTTTCAATCAATCAAGAACACAACTTCTGACAATACCTCTACTCCAAGTTCGTCGAACCTCGTTCCACTTACGCTGTAACCTGTAACCCGGCTGACGGTCACCAGCATGTTATTGTCGTCAATTATTTGGAGAATTTTGTATGTCGTGTCTCCGACCTTGCCATAGCATGTCGCGGTTGCCACCAACCAAACTAACGGCATAATGCAAATGGTTTTCATCGCTCACCTCACTCGTAGGGCCTAACGCCAAAGCTGACGAGGTGGCTGCCAATCAGCCATCCACTTGATTTGAACCGAATCGGGGGCTCCGGTCCAGCGTCTTGTTCATCAGAGGACTTGGGCTTCGGCTGTGCGAAGTGTAATCCTTATTTGTTATGTCTCGCCCTATTGAATTGATAATCGAACTGCAAGCAATGCAATCGACATTAGACCTATTGCGATTGTTCCTACTACAAACTTGCGATTTGTCTTCTCTTGTTCCAGCCAGGTTTCGAGGTCGCCGAGTGTGCAGGCTAAGCCTGCTTTGCCCATCGACGGAGTCTGATCGTCACTTTTTCCAGTTCGGCGCACATCAAAGCAGTAGAGAATTGGGTGCCCAGCTAAGTAGGCGCACCGTTGTTCCTGTGGCCAGTCGAGTTGAACTCCTTGAACTTGAATTGGTTGTCCTGCAACAGTTATTAGCGAGGGGCGACGGCCTTCCGCGAGAGCGGTTTTGACCAAGTTCGATTCCGTATTCTTTGAGATGCGGCGTTCCAACGCTTTGAAAATCGCCCGATCCTGTTCATCGTCATAAATCCATGATTGCGGGAAGCC
>JAOTYS010000530.1 GCA_029861795.1 Gammaproteobacteria bacterium
GCCCCGTCACGGAAAATCGATTATCCAATGCCGCAATCACGGCTGGGCCTTCGATATGGACGGGGCACTGCGATCGACACCGCACTGGGGAGGATTTAGAGAACATCACCGGGACGGATTTGATCCTGGGTGCCACGGTTTAAAGCCGGTACGTTGTGAACAATGGCGACAGTGGCTATTCGTTAACCTGGACGGTAACGCACCCCCGTTTTCCGACTACCTAGCACCATTTTCTAAGCATTTTGCCGAATACAATCTGGACGCACTCGTCCATAACGAAACTATACCGCTCGAGATTCGAGGTAACTGGAAAATCGTAGAGGAAAATTTCCTTGAAGTACTACATCTGCCGCTGGTCCACGCACGTCTTAGCCGATATGCACCGTTTCAGGAGCATGATATTGTGGTGGACGATTTGTGTATCGGTACTGTGATAGAAAGGGGACTACCCGAATCGTGGTCACCAACGCCACTACCACGCTTTGCCGCAATTCCCAAGACCGAGCGCAAGGCAAAAAACCTCGCGTTATTCCCGAACTTCAAGATCGTTATCGGACCCGACCACTGCTGCACCATGGTGGAGTTCCCTAGTGGTGCCGCACTTACTCGACAGCGTTGGGATTTTTACTTTGTGGGGGAGGGCGCCACTGACTCACAATATGATGCCTCAAGGCGTGAAATCATTGAGTTTTTTCGCGAAACCAATGAGGAGGATGTCGGTATTATCGAGACCACACAAGCCGGTCGAAGCTCACCTGGCTATGCAGGAGGTGTATTCTCGTCCGTGTGGGAGCCCGCAGTACACCAGTTTCAGCGTCTAGTCCTCCGATACATTTCCTGACCGGCATCCACTCATACCCGCGCACGACTGCATGGACGCAGGAGGTAGAGCAACGCAGGGAGCAGTTGCCGAAGCGGGTATCCAAAGAGTTCGTACTGACCGGATTCGCGTCTCCGTTTATACGGGCACAGGCTTCGCCGGAATGACGTCCAGAAATTAATAACACTGCAACCAGTCGTGCTGACTAGATTCCCGCTCCCCGTTTTCACGGGCACTGGCTTCGCGGGAATGACATTACTGCCGCTGCATTTTTCAAGGGGAGGGGTCTCACAGGAATGACATCTCTCCTACCGGATAGCAGTCGGTTGGTTCATACGTGCTGTATGGTGAGCGCAGCGAGCCAACTTGTCGGCCGAAATTCGCTATGGGTATATCGTACGGACAGGGTCGGATGCGTCGCTCCGCACCGTTCGCTTTCGATAATTCGCGATGATGAAGCATTCCCCCACGCCGAAAATTTGTCAGGCAAAAAAATCGGGCAAAAGTAGCCTTCTCGTGCGTGGCATGA
The DNA here is from genome assembly GCA_029861795.1 of Gammaproteobacteria bacterium. Next base: position 1,350 of record JAOTYS010000530.1, read on the forward strand.
AAGTAGGGTGGATTGTTTACTTCTATGAAATGTTAAATATTCTGATCATTTGCTATGATAAGCAAAACTAATCAAAAGTAGGAGTGAATATATGGATTTCATGGACATTGCGACAAAAATGCTCGGTGACAAACTCGGAGGCGGCGGTGGTGACGCAGATGCGCTTAAGGGTGTTCTCGGGAAACTGATCGGGGGTGGCGACAGCTTGGATTTGGCCGGTCTCGTAGGTGGATTGAAAGATAAAGGCCTGGGCGACATCGCAGACTCATGGCTAGGTGACGGCGAGAATGCCGACATTTCCGCTGACCAGGTCAAGGACCTCATCGGCGACGACAAGCTCAAGCAAGCCGCGGAAGCGCTGGGCACCGAAGAAGATTCGCTGCTCGACGGGCTCAAAGACCTGCTCCCGCAAATGGTCGACAAATCCAGCAGCGGCGGATCGTTGCTCGATTCGCTGGGCGGACTCGGCGGCATCGCCAAGAAATTCCTGTAATCGGGATTCGTCCAACTGCCTTGGACACGGAAAAGGTGCGTGAGAACGCGCCTTTTCTTTTTTGCGCCTCCGTTTTTTTCCGATTCACCTGGAAAATGGATTTCATAATCCCGCTGCATTCGCATTTCATTACCCCGGTATGGTCTTCGACCGGTGGTTCAACGCGTCGCTACCAAATCATTCTGGACGCGACAGCAAAGACAGTTACCGCTGAGAAGTACCGCATCTTCCTTCGATGTCGCCTTTATCTGCATCCCTCAGACGCTCTCGTATCAAAGTGGATTTACCACTAGCTAAGAACCCAGTGACAACGGTCACGGGAACAGATTGCTCTTGGTACAACTTGAGCATTTTCGAATTGGGTAGTGTTTGCAAAGCGTTAAGATTCACGCCAGGAGCCATCCCAAAAACTCTTGGGGTCGGTTGTCATGGTCTCAAATGCGCCCAACATAGGGGCATCAATAGTGTGGTTGTTGCGGCGGCGATTCAATTCTTCTTTAGCTTCATCAACCAATGAAGGGTTAGAGAATAAATCGAGCGCGGTAAGCGCCAGTGCCTCTGAAACCGCTAGGGGACCGGCGTGACTCGCCGGATGACCAGAAAGCGCGGTACATGTCCAATTGTGAAAAGGCACCTCTAGCGGGATCGCCCAGTTAGCTCGAGCTAACGGGATACGCCAACTGGCTTCACCATCGTCCTGACCGAACGGGTCCACGCCCTCTTTATACAACCCAAGCTCGCGATCTAGGGTCATCTCACTATTAGATTTTGAACCTTGAACCAATTGCTGCATCCATGAAATGTCGGACTCACTCCACTTGGGCGGTCCAACGACCTCAAAGTTGGAATAAAGCACTTCAGCCATTGTATCGTTAGGCAGATAGCCTCGTGTTCCGGAGATGAACTGATGCTGAAAAGTAGTTTTAGTCATTGTAGCGGCTTGGTCGCAGACGTCTTTGACGAAGTCATACACATCACATGCCTGCTGAAAATCCTCATGCCGCGTGCTGATCCAGAGTCTCGCTTCATCGGGCGTCACATTCGGAATGTGTCCTCCGATGCGCAGCACATGTTCAACGCCTGTGTCTGCAAAATGATGAGCACGTAGGCGTTCGATCGACTGTACGGCTAACTCTGCCGCGTCCAATGCGTTACGCTTTTGTACCTTTCCACCATGGCCGGACTCACCATAGAAGACGAACTCCCCACCAATGACTGACTGACAGGGTCGAGAAATAGCGCCATTCTGATAATCTCCATGTGACGTCAGGATGGCATCGATTCCATCGAATCCGCCAAGCTTCAGCAGTGCAATCTTGCCCCACACAATCTCCTCGGCAGGGCACCCCAGCACCACCAGTTCACCGGAGATATCCAGCGACAGCATTGACTCCCGTGCGGCCAAGGCAGCGCCCACATTGGCTGGGCCTATCTGGTTGTGTCCACAAGCGTGCCCGGCCGGGTTCCCGATT
>JAOTYS010000093.1 GCA_029861795.1 Gammaproteobacteria bacterium
ATGAGCTTCGCAACACCGTTCGGCTACCAGACGAATCTATTGATTCTGAGCACCGGCGGCTACCGCTTCGCGGACTTTCTGAGAGCAGGCGTCCCCCTTATCCTGATCCTGTGGATCGGGTTCTCAATCGTGCTGCCTGTATGGTATGGCATCTGATCAGTAGCCTGTCACTGTATTTGTATCACCCAATCGCCTCAGAATCGATTAGAATCGAATTACTCTCACTTTTATGCTCACCGAGCTGTGGATGAGAGCTACCTCCCTGATAAGCGGGTGTAGTTCAACGGTAGAACATCAGCTTCCCAAGCTGAGAATGAGGGTTCGATTCCCTTCACCCGCTCCAAAGTTCACGATAGACCGACAAGGTCTGCTCAATAGTCTTACTGGTATGAAAATCTCGCTGAATGCGCTGTTGCGCCTCGACGCCCATCTGCATGCAAGCCGACCTGTCCTCGTATAGTTGCAGGATGGCGTCAGCGATCGCCCGCGAGGAACCCGGCGGGATAATCAAGCCTGACTTGCCATTTTCGATCAGCTCCGGGCTGCCGCCCGAGTTCGTAACGATGGGCGTTACGGCGTAGACCATTCCTTCGATGATCGCCTTTGGCAGTCCTTCCCGTTTTAGTGCAGGCAAAATGCAGGCGTTGCAACTCGCCAGTACCTGGGGAGCGTCCTGGCGAAAACCCGTCAAATGAATACGGTTTCTAAACGGGCTTGCTGCGATACTTCGCATCGTTTTACTGCTGCCGATTTGGCCGATCAGCAGAAAGTGAATGGCGGCATCCCGTGGCAGCAGCTTCGCGGCTTCGATCAGGTACGGCAAACCCTTGCGTGGCCGCTCGTTGGCCGTGCAGCCAACGACAAAAGCATCTTGCGGAATGCCGAATTCCGACCGCGGCACGGCGGGCGCCTGGTACCAGCCCAGGTCATGACCCTTGTGAATGGTGATCGCTTTATCAGCCGGAAACCTCCACCACAAGAACTTCATGTTTACCAGGTAGCGGCGAATCGCGTCCGCAACGCAGATGATTTTGTCGACACGGGGGTGTAAATAGGTTGTCCACGATGCAGGATCGAAAACTGAAACATTCGCTTCGATACCACGATAGGCGATGAACTTGACCTCCAGACCTTCGATGCACGCAAACCGTTGGAGACGGCCTTGTTGTTGAATGCATGCAGGATATGGAACTGACCGCTAACCAGCCGTTTGCGAATCTCCATCGTGCCGTGTCGGTCGATACGGCCCTTCAATCTCAACGAATGGACGTTCACGCCGCCATCGATCAGCTTTTGCCGGTGTGGGGCATCGTCCGGGCACATGACTTCGAGATTTACGCCGGCTTGCTTCAGACCGATAAACATCTTCGTTTCGGGCAAATCGCTGTGGGCGGTAACGGCCAGGACTCTCATTGGAAAATAATTACTTCTTTCCACCAACGGAAAAAAACATGCTGGATCAGATTAGTGTGGTCATCATCACCAGGAATGCGGCCGCGACATTAGCCGATACACTGGAATCCACTAGCGGTTTTGCCGAGGTGCTAGTTTACGATAATGGTTCCGACGACGCGACATTGCAGATTGCACAGGCGCATGAAAATGTCTCACTTCACCAGGGTGAATTCATAGGGTTCGGCCCGACAAAAAACCATGCCGTGTCGCTCGCCAGGCACGACTGGGTCCTGTCACTGGATGCAGATGAGGAAATTTCGCCCGAGCTAAAGCGGTATTTGCAACAATGGATGCCGGCGAGCGCTAACAGTGTAGGAGTCATTCGCCGCGACAACTACCTGATGGGAAAACTCGTTGACAAAGGTGGCTGGGGGGCAGACTGGTTGGTGCGATTGTTCAACCGAAATAGCCATCGTTTTAATGACAATGCAGTGCACGAATCCGTGCCGATGACTGCGGCTTCGGAACGCGAAAACATACCTTTCCCTATCCGGCACAATGCGGATCTGCAGCTGGGGTAGTTTCTGACAAAAATCGATCGATATTCGGAAATTCGCCGGCAAACAAGTCACAGGACGTTTCATCCTTTATTGATTGTCTTGCGAAGCCTGTTCGCGTTTTTCAGGAGTTACGTGCTCAAAGGTGGCGTTCTGGCCGGTTGGCGTGGATTGGTCATTGCCTGGAACGACTCCAACGGCGTGTTGTTCAAGTACATGAAGATATATGCCGATCAAAACCGTTGAACCCACCAACTGAAATCTTGTGCAAAACAAGCAGCAAGCCACGACCAGCCGCCGTCGTCATATAGCCTGGGTCGTTACGGGATTCTTCGCAGTACTGTTGCTGATCGTATCGCGTCGACACTTCGTCGGCAGGTTTCATCGGTTTTTTTGGTAGACCCTGTTGGCGCCGAACACATCCCGGATTGTCTGGCCGGGGGGTGGGCCGCGCGAGCCAGGTTTCGCTTCTCCAATCGCCCCAGAATCGCTCAGAATCGAATTACTCTCACTCTTGTGCTGATTGGGCTGCGCATGAGAGCTAACTCCCTGATTAGCAGGTGTCGCTCAATGGTAGGACATCAGCTTCCCAATCGGAGTCGCTGAGTTGGCCACTGACGTAACCGCTTGATTTCCTTGGTCCTGAGACCACCAGTTTCAACAAGTTATTTCACCCAAAAGTAACCAGCTGATTCCGGCAGGCGTTCTGAGTATGCTCAGTTAGAGCTTCACTAGAACAGCGCATTTAACGCCATCTCCAGACAACGGAGCAGGTGAAGGAAGCTAGTTCAGTGATGTACTGGTGGTGTGTCATTATTGCCTGATCTCAGACGATCGTCTGATAACAACTTGGGAGGCGCCACCTGTGAAAAGACTTGTTGCATGTTTTCTGCTCACAATTGCAGCTGGACCAAATGCGGTCCCTTCGATGGCGTCTGAGATCAACGAACCATCACCGGTCGTTCTGATTACCGGCGCCAACCGTGGCCTCGGCTTCGAGTTAGCGCGGCAATACACCGAGGCGGGCTGGCAGGTCATCGGTACGGCACGCAGGCCGGATTCTGCGACAGACCTCAGGGGGCTTGGGGAAATCGTTCTGCAGCTCGATGTGACCGACGCCCACAGCGTCGCCCAACTGGCTTCAGAACTCGACGGGCAGCCGATTGACCTGTTAATCAACAATGCTGGAATCCTGCCGATGATGGACACCTTACCCGAAGCCGATATCGCAACGGTTGAGAAAGTTCTCGATGTCAATGTGCTGGGACCGATGCGAGTAACCCAGGCACTGCTACCAAACCTATTGGCGGGTGACCGGAAAACCATCGTCAATATGACTAGTGGGCTGGGCAGCTTGACACTGAACCAGTCTGGTCGGTTTTATGGGTACCGCGAAAGCAAGGCTGCGCTGAACATGTTTTCCAAATCGTTGGGAATCGAACTGCGAGACCAGGGATTCATCGTGGTGGCTATGAATCCGGGTTGGGTGCAAACGGATATGGGCGGTAAGGATGCGCCGCTGACACCGGAGCAGTCGGTGAGCGGTATTCGGTCGGTGATCGGCGATCTCACTGTAGAGGACACCGGCACGCTTCGGGTTTACAGCGGAGAGCGAGAACCCTGGTAGCTAGGGCGGAACGGTCTATTTGTACAATGTGGAATCGCTTAGAATCCAATTACTCTCACTTTATCGCATTGCCAATAGTGTACCTACGGTTCTGACAGAACCCAATAATCACTCGGTAGGGGAATGGTATTGGAGTGACAACCTGTATAATGTGTAAATGCTTCTTTGCTTAAGATACAAACTGGAGTCCACACCCAAATGAATGTTTCGTCAGACGATAGTACGTTAGAAAACTTAGAAATATTTTGCTGCCCAAAGTGTAACGGCGAACTATTCTACGAAAATAGCAGTTTCAAGTGTACTAACTGCGAGCAGCCTTATGAAGTCATCGATGGCATACCAATGTTATTTTGGCCCAATGAATGGGACGCATCCAAAGAAGACGTTACAGAAAAAATGAAATCATTTTATGAGAAAACACCTTTTCCAAATTATGATGATTTTGATAGTGCAGCAAGTTTACTTGACAAAGCCCGACAAGGTATCTTTGCGAAATTGTTGGATGACCAGGTTCCATTCAATACTCGAATTTTGGAATGCGGTTGTGGGACTGGCCAGTTAACAAATTTCTTATCTATAGCGAACAGAAATACCATCGGAACAGATATTTGTCTAAATTCACTGAATTTGGCACAGACATTCAAAACCAAAAACAATCTAAAACGGGCACAGTTCTATCAAATGAATTTATTTAAACCCTGTTTCAAACCAGAGAGCTTTGATTTGGTTATTTCGAATGGTGTTCTTCACCATACCAGTGATCCATTCTTAGCTTTTAAGTCTATAGCTACTCTAGTAAAACCAAAAGGGTACATTTTGATCGGCCTCTACCACAAAACTGGCCGATTAATCACTGATTTGAGACGATTTATCTTCAATGTTACAAAAGATAAATTGAAATTTCTGGATCCTCGGACGATCAGCGAAGATATTAGCGAGGCCAAGAGGCGTGCCTGGTTCATGGACCAGTACAAAAATCCTCACGAATCTAAGCATACAGTTGGTGAGGTTTGTCAGTGGCTAGAAGAAACTGATTTTCAATTCATTAGTAGTTTGCCGAAGACAAAACCATTCATCGGGGTTGACGAATCGACGAAATTATTTAGGCGAGAGGAATTGGGAAATCTGATGCAACGATTTGTTGTCGATATTGGAATGGTATTTACAGGCCCGAAAGAAGGCGGTTTTTTTATCGTCATTGCAAAGAAGAAATAAAGTTGTACTCAAACTCATTCGCCCAGTATATCCCGAAAAATCTCTCGCACTACACGCATTGACGCATCCGGGCGCACGATGCGGTACTCAATAGCCTTTTTGTCGTTCTTTCTGGATGGGTGGAATCATGGCTGAGTCAACCATGATTGAGAAAGATGCGAATGCTCATTGGCTACCGGATGTATTGTCCGGCAGCAACGAGATCGACGATTGCTTAGAAAAGCGTATAGATAAATGGTGCTACGGCAGAGCCCTCGGAGAGAACAATCAATCCGCCCAGCAGAAGCATGACGATGATAATGGGGGCCATCCAGAATTTCTTCCGCACCTTCATGAAATCCCAGAGATCTTTCAGAAAATCCAACATTAGAATGGCCTCTCGATACGTTTTCGCTCGGTCTTATGGCTGGGTACCCGGTAGCTTGACGCTTTGTCCAACAGCTTGCGGTGCAACGGGTCCCTGGAGAATACCTTCATGACAAGCGCAGTTGGCGTGATGATCAGATAGAAGACTGCACCCATTATAACAGGTGTGGTGATTTTGCTCATCTTCAGGCCAAAGCGCATCCAGATCCTGTAAACCGGCTGCAGCGACATGGGCACGGCCAGCGCCATCAGTGAAATTACAGCAAACAAGATCCAGGGCCACCAGACCAGGCCCAGTTCAAGCAGCCAGGGGAAGAAAAGACCGAAGATGACGGCGATGATTGCACCGCTGGTCAGACCGAACTCTCTCAGTTCTTTGCGGTCGAGTTCTGGAAAAAGATGTTTATGCGTGTCGGTGGCCATGATCAATCCAGCTCAAACTCGTCCTGCCAGGAGCCATCGTCGGCAAAGGACGGTTGTTCCCGCTTATCAAGAAGGAAGTTTTCTACCACCAGATAGTCCATCTCTGTGCGCATGAAGCAACGGTAGGCATCCTCGGTCGTTCTCACAATAGGTTCACCGCGCACGTTAAATGAAGTATTAACCAATACACCACAGCCCGTGCGCGCCTCGAATGCCTTGAGCAAAGCGTGGTAGCGCGGATTAGTCTCCGGGTGCACAGTCTGCACCCGGGCGGAGTAATCAACATGGGTAATGGCAGGCAATGCGGAACGTTTGAGATTTAGCCTCTCTAGACCTGATAGCTGCTGCTGTTCCTCAGTTAAAGGGGTGCGCAGCGAGTCCTTTACCGGGGCGACGATGAGCATGTAGGGGCTGGCCGTCTGCTGCTCAAAGTAGTCGTCCACCCGCTCGGCCAACACAGATGGGGCGAAAGGCCGGAACGATTCCCGGTACTTGATCTTCAGGTTCATTACCGACTGCATCTTGGCGCTGCGTGGGTCCCCGATAATGGACCGGCCACCAAGGGCCCTGGGTCCGAATTCCATACGTCCCTGGGCCCAGCCGATGACATTCTCCTCCTCGAGCAGCTCAGCAAGCTTGGGCAGCAGCTCGGCGTCGCTTAGTTCCCGGTACACCGCACCCTGGGCATCCAGGTCGGCGCGGATACCTTCGGCGGAAAAGCCAGGCCCCAGGAAGGCGCCTTCCATAGCGTCCATAGCACCATTCAGCTTCCGGTCGCCGTCCAGGTAGTCATGCCAGACGATGGCCGCTGCACCCACGGCACCACCCGCATCGCCAGCCGCCGGTTGTATCCAGATATTCTGGAAGGGCCCTTCCCGAAGAATCCGGCCATTGGCGACGCAATTGAGCGCCACACCTCCGGCCAGGCAGAGATTCTTTTCACCGGTCTCGGCGTGAATGGTCCGCGCGAGCCTTAAAACTACTTTCTCGGTCACCTTCTGGATAGAGGCAGCGATATCCATCTCTCTCTGGGAAATATCACTTTCGGGTCGACGGGGCGGTCCGTCGAATAACTGATCAAACCGTTCGTTGGTCATGGTCAAACCCGTGCAGTAATTGAAATACCGCATGTCCAGCCGGAAGGTGCCGTCGTCCTTGAGATCCAGAAGCTTTTCAAGGATCAGATCCACATACCTGGGTTCGCCATAAGGCGCCAGTCCCATGAGTTTGTATTCGCCAGAATTGACCTTGAAGCCGGTGAAATAGGTAAAGGCCGAATACAGGAGGCCCAGAGAATGGGGAAAGTCGATCTCCCAGAGGGGAGTAAGACTCTTACCCTCTCCCTGCCAGACCGTGGTCGTGGCCCACTCGCCGACGCCGTCCAGGCACAATACCGCGGCCTGCTCGAAAGGACTGAAATAGAATGCCGATGCCGCGTGCGAGTGGTGATGCTCGGCGAACAAGATTTTCGACACTTCGTCAGGGTTACAGTTACCAAGCGCCGCAAACTCTCTTTTCAGGGTGGTCTTGAGGAAAAGTTTCTCCTTGAGCCAGATAGGCATGGCCGCCGTAAAGGAGCGGATACCGTTGGGTGCATAACTCAGATGGGTCTCCAGCAGACGCTCAAACTTCACCAGGGGCTTGTCATAGAAGACAATGTGATCCAGATCTTGCAGAGTAATTCCTGCCTCAGCCAGACAGTATTGGGCGGCGCCCGAGGGAAAGCTCGCATCATGCTTCTTTCGAGTGAACCGCTCTTCCTGCGCAGCCGCCACAATCTCTCCATCACGCAGCAACGCCCCCGCGCTGTCGTGGTAATACGCGGATATCCCAAGAATGTGTTTGGCCATGGTTACTCTAAATTATCCCGAAGCGATGAACATAACACAAGATAAAATCAATTCAATCAACTTATTACATAAACACTTGGCCAAAGCGCTGGAATTTCTGTTGCGCTGTCGGAGCCAGCCGCGAGTCGAAACGATCTCGAATCCCTGCGGCGATTCCCGATGTCGAGCAAGGGGCTGTGCATCATCCGGAAGAGAAGCTGTTTTGAAGTAAAGGGCGCTATCGGCTCCGCCAACTCCAGTCCTTCGACCTATGACTGCCGATGTCCGTTTTCAAGCACCACCATAAGGATCACCTGATTCGTGGTCCAGGAAAAAAATTGCTATCCGTTGCTCAATTTTGGTCACGCAGATGCTGCATCAGAGCTTCTGCGAGCAGCCGATTGGCTGCTGCCGTGGCGTGGCCGTCATTCGGAATTTCGTAGTCAGCCTGTTCTGATGGGGCCGGCCCGAAAGCCTTAACCTCAAACAAATCTGACACCTTGATCGTGGGGATCTCTTTTTCTGCCAGGCCCTCCAGTATTAGTGACGATTCCTCGGTTTCGTCATCCCAGAACAGCACCATGAACTCGGCCCCGTAGTCCTGCTCCAGAATGGCGGCGGCCTTGTCGACAATGGCCATCATTAGACGGACGCTTTCCTCGGGGTCTTTCGCTTTGGTTCCAAACAAGAGATTACCTGTCCAGTCCACAACGCGGCTACGACGGGCCACTTTTACGAGCTGAAGATAGCGATAGTAGACTTGAATGTAATCGTCTGAGACATCGGTAAAGCGTCCCCGATACTGCACACTTCCGGTCTCGTTCAGCTCATACTCAGGACCCACTGGATCCCACCATGCTTCCCCGATTGCCCGGCGTGCATGATCAGGGATACCTTCATAGACGGCAACAGCGACGGAATCGTAACCGAAGTTCCGCGGGTTCCCCAATTCTATAGACCTTAACATCTGATGTGGTCCGTATCCGCTAAACCCCAGATTTAATATCGGGCGTCTCCAACCAGTCTCGGCCGCGAGGTAATAAGGCAGTGTCTCGTCATCATTGACGCCTTCACCAAAAGCCATTGAACCCCCATAAAAAACAATGGGCGCCTCTGCTTCCTCATCTCCCGTGAATCCTGGCGTCTGGCGATACCCGTCCTCATTGATGGTATAGATAACATCATAGAGCTTCTCATTACCGACAGTTTTCCATGACCTCACGGCCCTTGCCGGATAGATCTGGTAACCCAGATCTCCTCCATTTTTCCTGAGAGGCTGCGAGTAGCCCTTGCTAAACCTGGAGGTATTCTGCTGCGATTTCAGGTCATTCGGCTCGGCGAGGGACAATGCCAATTCCGCTATTGCCAGACTGAACAGCAATGCGGACAGGAAGACAAAACAATCTCTAATCCACGACGTAGACAGCGCCCAACCGGCTACTGCACAAATGATGAAGCAAAGCGAATAAATCCAAACAAAATCGTTATTGATCAGCCAGAAGGCCGTGACAAGACAGATGACCACGGCTCCCAGGACTATGATTAGATCAATGAACTTTCGCCCTCGAAGTCGGCTGGGGGTATGCGTACTAGCGTCTGACGAAACATTCATTCGGGTGTGGACTCCAGTCTGTATCGTAGGCAAAGAAACATTTACACATTATATAGGTTGTCACTCCAATACCATTCTTCTACCCAGAGATTATTGGGTTCTATCAGAACCGTAGGTACACTATTGACAATGCGATATTGCGGGTGTCGTCTAATTATAGGGCCTCAGCTTCCCAAGAACCCGCCTGAGGTTCTCTTGGCGAGGACAAATGATCGGAAAGCAAAAGCTTACATTCGGCCACACCACGGTCTAGTCAACAATGCGGGCGTCGTATAATGGTTATTACCTTGGCTTCCCAAGCCAAAGATGATGGTTCGATTCCCTTCACCCGCTCCATTTTCCCTCCCACCGTTTCTGGTTCCCGGTAGACCATCGACGAGGCTGCGATCCCGCGTCGCTTGAATCCCGATACCCTGCGATCAACAATGAATCATCTCGTCGCTGGGAGGCGTCATGCTGTTATTGTTCACTGCTGTAGGTGTTGTGCTCGTTGTTTCGTTCCTGTGTTCCATTTTCGAATCAGTACTATTGTCACTGACGCGACCGCAGGTTGAAGTCCTCGTCAAGGTAGACAAACATGCCGGACGCCTGCTGGCGGGCTTCAAGGAAAACATGGACGTGCCGATCGCGGCGATCCTGATACTCAACACGGCGGCACATACGATCGGTGCGGCCGTCGCCGGTGCAAGTTACATGAATGCCCTCGGCGCCGGTACTCTGTGGATCTTCTCGATTATTTTCACGATTGCCGTACTGTTGTTCACGGAGATCATTCCCAAGACGCTCGGCATCGCGCACGCACGCGCACTCGCTGCGCCTGTGGCCTACGGCGTCAATTTTCTCACGACCCTGCTGCGACCGCTGGTATGGCTGAGCGAGCAGATCTCTCGTTCTATTCGCAGTGACATCGAAGTCCCTGTGACTTCGACGGAAGAAATTCGATTGCTGGCATCGTTGGGGCGCAGCGAGGGCGTGGTGGGCGACCAGACAGCCGAGATAATCGTTGGCGCAACGCACCTGCGCTACCTGCGCGCTCATGACGTGATGTTGCCGCGCGAAGACGTCCGTTTCCTGTCGGCGACAATGGACCGCGATGAGGCTGCGGAACTCGTGCGGGAATCCGGTCACAGCCGATTTCCGTTCTCGCCGACACTGGACCTGGGCGATGCAACCGGTGTCGTACTTGCTAAAGACCTGTTGTACTGGCTGCTACAAAATGACGACGGCAAAATCGATTGGGACGCCGTAAGCAAGGAAGCACTCGTCGTGCCCGATAGCGCGCCGCTGCCTCAGTTATTGCACACGTACCAGGATACCCGTCGCCACCTGGCTATCGTCGTCGACGAGTACGGTAGCGTGGAGGGAATTGCAACGCTCGAAGATGTGCTCGAGGAGATCGTCGGCGAAATCGACGACGAGAGCGATCTGCCGGCCGATGACTTTCAAGAAAGACCCGACGGATCACTCCTGCTGGGCGCGCATGTCGATCTGCGCAAATTATCTGACAGGCTCGGCATCGCCTGGGATCCGAACATTGAGGTCGCGACAGCCGGTGGCCTCGTCACAGAAACACTCGAGCGAATTCCGGTTGCCGGTGACTCCATTGACTGGAATGGTTTCCATATAGAAGTGCTAAGAGCCGATCGACGACGCGCCAGACTCCTGAAGGTCAGTAAGCGAGATTCCGCGCATTCAATCAAGGGGGGAGATGAATCATGACGCAGCAACGATTAAGGTCTAATCTGCCGCTTCCAGCGCTTCACTCGCTTCCAGCCAGTTCCACTCCAGGGTTTGGATTTCAGCTTTCCTGTCCACTTGGTCCTGAACCAGCTGGGTTAGCTCAGCTTTGCGCTCCTGATCCGTATAAATAGCCTCATCGGTGAGGCGTTGCTCAACAGCCTCAAGTTCTGCGCGGCGGTCAACAAGCTGCTTCTCGATGTCGCGGACCTTGTCATACATCGGTTTTAGGCGCTGGCGACGCTGTGCCTGCTCCTGGCGCTGCTGTTTCTTGCTGATTTGTTTGCGTGGTGTTTCTTTTTTCTCATAATCAAATTTGCTTTGCCCCAGTTCTTGCTCTTTGAGCCAGGCCGGGTATTCGTCGAGGCTCCGCTTGAAACGATCGACAATGCCGTCGTGCACGATCAACAACTCATCACAGACGCTTCTGAGCAGGTGGCGATCATGCGAGATGACGACCAGCGCCCCCGTGTATTCGATCAGTGCGACGCTCAGCGCCTGACGCATCTCGAGATCAAGGTGGTTAGTCGGTTCATCGAGTAACAACAGATTGGGTTGCTGGCGAATCATCAGGGCCAACACCAGTCGTGCCTTCTCGCCACCCGAAAACGGCGCCACCGGTTCGAAGATGCGCTCACCGCTGAAGCCGAAACGACCGAGGTAATTGCGGTGGTCCTGCTCACGATCACCGGCAGCGTGCACGCGTAAATGATCGATGGGACTCTGCTCCGGTTTAAGCAGTTCCAACTGGTGCTGGGCGAAGTAGCCAATCTTCGTGTCTTTGCTCAGTACCCGCTCGCCTTCGAGTAAGGTACTGCCGCTGGCTAAAGCTTTCACCAGCGTCGACTTGCCGGCGCCGTTGACGCCCAGCAGCCCGATGCGGTCGCCGGCCGACAGATTCAGATTGACCTGGCTAAGCACCGGCCCCTGATTACTACCGTCGTAGCCCAGCACGGCGTCCGTCAGACCCAGGAGATGTTGCGGCTGCTTTTTGGGCTCGAAAAAATGAAACCGAAACGGTGAGTCAACGTGTGCGGGCGCAATCTTTTGCATACGTTCGAGCATTTTCAATCGACTCTGTGCCTGACGGGCCTTTGACGCTTTGTACCGAAAACGATCCACGTAGCCTTGAATGTGCTTGATGTCTTTTTGCTGACGCGCATACATGGCCTGCTGCTGCGCAAGCTGTTCGGCACGCTGCTTTTCGAACTGGCTGTAGTTTCCCGTAAACAGTCGGATTTCCTGGTATTCGATGTGGGCAATACGCGTACAGACCGCGTCGAGGAAATCGCGGTCATGCGAAACGACGAGCAAGATGCCTTCGTAACGCTTCAGCCAGCGTTCGAGCCACAGTATGGCGGGCAGATCCAGGTGGTTGGTGGGTTCGTCCAGCAGCAGGATGTCGGAGCGACACATGAGCGCACGCGCGAGGTTAAGGCGCATGCGCCAGCCACCGGAAAAGTCATTAACTGGCTGCTGTATTTCATTATCCGAGAAGCCCAGCCCGTGCAAAAGCCTGGCACCGCGAGCCTCGGCACTGAATCCGTCGATGACTTCCATGCGTTCGTACAACACATGCGGCGCGGCACCGTGTTCTTTCGCTTCACTCTCCGCTATGGC
>JAOTYS010000531.1 GCA_029861795.1 Gammaproteobacteria bacterium
CTTCTCCAGCCGGATGGCCATTTCGGGAGAAATCCCGGCCTGGCCATTGATAACGCGGGACAGGGTATGGCGTGCCACACCTAACACCGCTGCCCCTTCGGTGACTGTCAGTTCCAACGGTTCAAGGCAGGCGTCCTTGATGGAGCGTCCAGGATGCGGCGGTTTTTTCATCGGCATGGTGACAACTCGTTCTCTAGTGATAGTCGATTAAATTCACATCAAAGGCGTCGCCGTCCTTGAAGCGGAAAACAATCCGCCAGTTGCCAGAAACTTTGACCGCCCAGAAGCCCTTCAACTTACCTTTAAGCGAGTGCAGACCATATCCGGGCAGATCGAGGTCCGAAGGAACAACAGCAACATCGAGTCGCGCAAGGATGTCTTCTATGCGTTCGAGGCGGTCACTTTGCACTTGGCTTCGATCTCCCCGTTCATAAAGCCTTCTTAGCCCCCTGTGCTTAAAGGTTCGTATCATAATTAACTGTATCGTGTATCGGTACAGCTGTCAAATGAAGAATTACTTTTTTGAATCACCCGATGCGAACCAACACGTGTAGCACGTACAATTCGACCGTTGTCATATGAAGTGCCTACTAACTACTTTCCCAAATAGATGTAAGTGACTTCTATGCGTCCGTGACCTAACTCTTGAGCAATAACTTGTCTGGCTCCTCTGTCCGCGGCCTGCTCCTCCGCGCTCATGCTTGCAGTTCGCGTACCGCCTGCGGCCGGACAGGATCGACCCGAGAGCTCGTGATATCGCCTCTGGGCGTAAGCATGGCGCAAGCCATGAGTTCTAGAGATCCCCGCTCGGGCCGTTTGCTTCTTCCAACTCATCAAATGGATTTTGTAGGATTTCTGTGCGGGGATGAGTGAACCGCCGTTAGCTAAATGCTTAGCATTCTCCAGTGCGGTACGTTGTGCACTCGTCCGAATCGGGATTTCCCGCTCCCGACCACCTTTGCACCATGAGCCCTTGAGCACCAGTACGCCGTAGCGCTCGGTCCAGGTCGGGTGTATCTTCATCGCCTCTTCCCTGCGCAAACCGAACGCGGCCTGCCGCCTGAGGCTTGTCCGGATATAAGGACAACCAATCTTTTGTAGCTTGGCCTCCGTCAACTGTAATGTCTTGCTGTTGTCATATCGGTTCTCCGTGGGCCCAATGCCGACGTCGGCGTTGTGCCGAGGAATGATATTGTTCTTATCGATCTTCTCGGCCCACCACCGAAGCACGGACATGCGATTACGAATTGTGTCTTCGCTGATGCGCTGACCCTGCCAGTGCTTAGTCAAGGCGAAAACGTGCTTCGGCTTGAGCGATCTAGCCCGCATCTTGCGATATCCCAGTTCAGTTTCGAGTTGTCGGGCTGACAGTTGCAGCATCCGGTGTCGATCCTTCTGGGTGGCTATCGATCCATCTCGGTGATGCTTTGTCAATTTTAGTAGACCCCAGGTTAATGGCTTCAGTGTCTAGGTCCCTCCTTCACAGTGTCTCTACAAATTTCAATATCTACATTCATTGGCTGTGTGTTCACGGTCGTTGAGTGTTAATCCGCGTCCTTAGCCGTTGGCGACTAAAGAGTTTTTTACAAGCGGATTTAGTGTCGATCACACAGGTATCGACATCACCCTATTGGGGGTGACCGTCGCCGTGCCTGGTGGCTCTAATCAGACGACGGTGGTGTGGCAGCCATGCGATGGCCAGTCACGCCGATTCACCTCCATTTGCGTGGAATGTGGATCGAGTATTGCCCCCCGAGACTCGGGGCTGCCACGGGTAACCCCTAACGGTGGATGGGAACTGGCAAATTCTCAGGGGACTATGAGTGCTTGACGATTTGCGGAGACTGACCTGAAAATTTCATTCTGAATAGACTATTCTGACTCAGGACTTGATTTCTGAGTCAGAAAGCATGCTACACTCGCGACTGAACCGAGACTTCTATGACAAGGCAAAAGAAAACCCGTCTTAACGATCTCAGGGGGCTTCCGGCGTACAGCATTGCCGAAGCCGCGCATTACCTTAGCGTACCGGCCGCCACGACGCGATACTGGGCGACGGGGCAAGGTCCGTATCCCGCCTTGATTGACGTGCCCGACAACCACCCTACTCTGCTCTCGTTTCTGAACCTGGTCGAACTCCACGTCTTAGCCGCCATTCGACGTAAGCACACCGTGCCAATGCCCAAGGTGCGAGCAGCAATTGAGTACTTGCGCGAGCACACTCGAAGCGCGGCCGGCCGACAGCATCCGCTGATCAGCAAGCAGCTCGAAACGGATGGTCTCGATCTGTTCGTTGAGCGTTACGGTGAGCTCGTCAACATCAGCAAAGCCGGACAGATGGCGATGCGCGAAGTGATGAGTGCAGCGCTTCATCGCATCGAGCGTGATCCGCGCGGCATCCCCATAAAGTTATATCCGTTCACTCGAAGCAGAATTGACGACGCACCTGCAATGGTCGTCATCGATCCGGCGCTCTCAGCCGGACGCCCCGTAATAGCGGGTACCGGGCTCGCCACTGAGGTTATCGCCGATCGATACAAGGCCGGCGAATCGGTAAACGAATTGGCGAAGGACTATGAGCGCAAGAAAGCGGAGATCGAAGAAGCGATCCGTTGCGAGCTCAAAGCTGCGGCCTGACGAATTCGTCCTCTATCTCGATCGAAATCTCGGCAAGCATTTGATCGCGAATGCCTTACGTAACGCTGGCCATCGCGTAGAAATCCATGACGATCATCTGCCTATTGACGCGCCCGACGAAGACTGGATATCGCTCGTCGGCACACGCCGGTGGGTTGCGCTGAATAAAGACAAGAACATTCGATACCGAACTGCAGAAATTCAAGCGATCAAAGAACACAACGCGAGAGTCATTGTTGTGAGAGCGAAGAATGCGACGGGTGCTGACATCGCTGAGATTCTTATTAGGTCGCATGAACGTATCTGCCGTTTTGCGGGGCGTGTACCGGCACCCTTTGTTGCGGGGATTGACCGTGCTGGTACTATTTCTAATTACGAAGTTTGATCCCGCACTGTCCAATCCAACTAATAGCTACAAGCTTTCGCGATTCCCAACTTTTACCCAAAAGTTAGGTGAGTCTTATCGACCGCAATCTGCCCATGCGGTCTTCTTACTACCGTCTAGTGGTCCACCGTTTCTTTTGACGTGGAAATTGGGTGTAGTGGTCCACCGATTCTTTTGACGACCGGACTTGGTCTAAATTTGTTGATTTACTTGAACTTATCCTGTTCTTCGCGGAACCTTTGAAAAAAATTGTAGAAATACCGCGGAGAACACGATGAG
>JAOTYS010000532.1 GCA_029861795.1 Gammaproteobacteria bacterium
GGCAGATACCGATGCAAGAGAAGTTAAAACTGCTCAGAGCCGGGATAATTCCCCTGCTCATATTCTTTTCCATGACCGGGCTTTTCCTGATGGGGGTCACCAGCCTGGTCGAAAGTTCGGCAGTGGGCGCGGCGGCGGCCACCATGGCCGCGCTGTTGAAACGCCGGTTGACCCACAAGGTTCTGGAAGACACCGTGCGTAAGTCCCTGGGCATTAGCTGCATGTTCATGTGGATTATTCTGGCAGCACTCAGCTTCGGTGCCGTGTTCGACGGTCTCGGCGCTGTGAACGCGATTGAATCACTATTTATCGAAAGGTGGGGACTCAGTCCGTGGGGTGTGCTCGTGATGATGCAGCTTTCCTACATCCTAATGGGCACGTTTCTCGACGATACGGCCATGCTCGTCATTGTTGCTCCACTTTATGTCCCCTTGGTAATCGCCCTCGGGTTTGACCCGATTTGGTATGGTGTTCTTTATACGATCACCTGCCAGATGGCGTATATGACGCCCCCGTTTGGCTATAACCTGTTTCTGATGAGGGCAATGGCCCCGCCAGAGATAACGCTGATGGACATTTATCGTTCAATCATACCTTTTGTGCTGGTGATGATGGTTGGTTTAGCTCTTGTCATGATGTTTCCCCAGATAGCCCTGTGGTTACCCAATATGTTTTATGGGAAATGAAGCCAGTAGATGGCGATAATGCCTGTCAAGTCGAAGTGTTCGTAAGCTCCGAAATTACACCACGCAGTGGCCGAATCAAGCATAGCCATTCAGCTGGCGTTCAGGTTGGCACTGATACGTTTACAGGCCGCCGCCTGGAGCCACTCGGCCTAAGGTCTCGAAAGGGGGATAGTCTATGAAATTGTGCACACTGTTAGTGGCCGGTGCATTTGTAGTGGGAATCAGCGCGACCGCACATGCTGGCTCGTATGGATACGGGCATGGTAAAGGTTACGGCTATGGCAAGTACGGTCACGGTTATTCTTACGGCGGATACAAATACCGTCAGCGCTATTATGGCAAGGGTCACTACGGCAAGGGCTATTATGGTAAGGGTCACTACGGCAAGGGCTATTATGGCAAGGGCTATTATGGCAAGAGTAACTCTAGCGGGTATCTACTAGGAGGGCTGATCGTGGGTGGAGCCATCGGATACCTAATTGGCAGGGACTACTATTACCGTCGCAGCGCTCCCACCTATTATGGTTATGACGCGTATCCACAGCGGGTTTATCCTGCCCCCCGCACCTATTACCAATCTTCGACCTCACCAACTCTCGGACCAGCCTATGCAAAAGGGACTCACAAAGAGCGTATTGTGCAGACCTTGGATGGCGGCTGTTTTTTGGTCAGCACGGAGGAAGGCGGTGGGGAGACAAGGCACCAAATCCCTCGGTCGGACTGCTACTAATCGCAACTTTTTCCTGGCGTCGAACTATTCCTGTTGTTAGGGTGTGAGCGTAGTTGATTAGCACTGCATTACTACAGCTAGATGTAAGGACAGCGTTTGCAGCGCAATGGCATTAGGTGGCAGCTGATCCTATTTATTTGAGCCTCTCGCTCAAGCCCGATCGCCTGCAATGTAGGCACTAAGCCTAGATAGCAGACCCTGGAAATGAATGCGTCGAATCTGAGCGACTCCCCGCAGGTCGTCTCGTTGCATTGCGCTCAGGATTTACAACAACTCCATCTCTAGCGCGTCTACGATCTCGTTTCAGTCAAGATTGTGCAGGTTGGATCGGGCACGCGCATTGCGGTGATCCAGAACAACGTGGGTCAACCCCTAGAGCGCCAAGGCCAACAAGTCGAACCCACCTTCCGCACATCTGATACCATTGTCGTGCCGGCGCCAACCAACGAGCGGCCCGACTAATACGAGGAACATGCAAATGAGCACAGTGTTAAACCAGAAGGCGTTCCAAACACAGCCGGTACGGGCAACGGTTGAGCTCGACGATGGTCCAGGTCGTTATCGCATAGGATTGATTGCGCTCGCCAGCGACCATGTCACCGAGCGCGATTTCATGAATATGCGTCCGAATGACGACGTTGTCATTTATACAAGCCGAGTCTTAAACGTAAACCCCTGCACGGTGGAGAACCTCCTCACCATGGGCCCACGACTTACCGAGGCTGCGAGTCTAATCCTTCCGCAAAGTCGGCTGGACGTGATCGCCTATAGTTGCACTTCAGGTACAACGGTGCTTGGCTACGACACGGTGGCGGGGAGCATACGCGCGGCTAGACCCAACATTCCCTGCGTCACACCTATCACTGCCGCTTGCGCTGGGTTTGAGGTGCTTGGGGTGAAGCGCGTCGCGGTGCTCACACCCTACATCGATGAGGTCAATCTTCCGATTCAGCAATTTTTGATGTCCAACGGTTTAGAGGTGACTAAATTCACGAGTTTCGGTATGCCCGACGACAATGACATGGCGCATATTCCGCCGGAAACGATTTATCGAGCCGCAGTGGAAGCAAACGACGTTGATGCCGAGGCGTTGTTCATCTCGTGTACTGCGATCCGTGCGGTCGAAGTCATAGATAGAATAGAGGCCAAAATTGGAAAGCCAGTTGTCTCCGCTGTTCAGGCACTGTTTTGGCAATCACTGCGCGAGGCGGGATATACCGAAAAGGTCACTGGTTATGGTGAGCTATTATGTCTGTAAGTTTGAATAACTGAGGTACCCAACTATGACACCTGAAGAGATACTCGCATATCCGAATGGTGTGTTGAGCCTAGAGCAAAGATGTCATTACTTCGACCGCGGCTATGTTGTGTTGGAGCGGTTGTTTGATGATGAGTGGCTCAAGCGATTGTGCGCGGCGCATGCGCGTAGCATGGGCCGCAGCCGCACGTTTAGTACGTCTAATAAGTGGTTCTCCCTTGAGCCGACACATACCGCGGAGCATCCACGTGTACGCCGGATCGAAAGACTTCCAGATCAGGAACCGGTGTATTGGCAGTTTGCGTCGGAGTCGGTATTGGTGGACGTGGTGGCCGACATCTTGGGGCCAAATGTTGTGTATCGAGATTCCATGACTAACGTCAAATGCGCCAACGGCACCGGCGATGTGACCTGGCACCAGGATTTTGTCTTTTATCCGCACACCAATCTGGGAACAATCCAGGCGTTGCTCGCGTTGGAGAACATCACCACGGAGCAAGGTCCACTGAGAGTGGTTCCGGAGAGCCACAAGGGGCCGATATTTGAGCACTATGATGACCAAGGACAATGGATCGGGGAGATAACACAAAAAGATCTGACACGTGTAGCGATCGATTCGGCG
>JAOTYS010000094.1 GCA_029861795.1 Gammaproteobacteria bacterium
TTGTGCGGTCAAGGGGGGGGTGCTATTGGAATCGAGTGCACGTTTGCTGAAGGAGTTCTTTCACGCTCGACGCGCTCGCTGAGGTAGACTAACGACCAACCACAGGCGGGTTGTCCGTTTTGTGACGAGTTTATGCGCGCTTGCGGTATCCGCATCGAGAGCGCAGTTCTGGGAGAGCCTAATAGGGTGGTATCACGCGATGATGCGCTATTTCTTTTTTGGAACATTGATGGATGCAGACGTGCTGGAGGTGGTCATTGGCCGGCGCTTGGCTGCCGACGCGATTTGCCCTGCGCGTCTTGAAGGATACCGGCGAGGCCTGGTCCGCGATGAGTCGTATCCGGTGTTGCGTGCGACACCTGGCGCTTCTGTGGGCGGCGTGTTGGTTGATGCGCTGGAACAGGCTGATGTCGAGCGGATCGCGTTTTTCGAGGAAAGCGAGTATGCCACCGAGCGAGTGACAGTGGTGCTTGGCGATGGGGAACGGGTCGACGCTCATGCGCATACTCAATGTGCTCTTGATTTCGACAGCGCCAGTGATTGGGACTTAAAACAGTGGCAACGCGCTGAAAAGGCTGAATTTCTGACTCTGGCTCGGTATTGGATGGCAAATTATGGTAGTGATGATATTGCCGCGGCCGAAGCACAATGGGATCGTCTCAAGGCACAACTAGCCAGTCAGCGTGACCCAGGGGAAGTCAAGCTTTTCTCCCGCCTCCGCAGCTTTGGTTCAAGTTAGGAATCTCTCCTATAATAGGTTAAGAGGCTACATCATATTTGATGATGTGTAGGTTTGCCGACCCGAGCGAAAAAACGAATGTCGCGTCCGTCCGAAAACTGGGACCGTTTGTGCGATTTGAGCTTGTCAGGGCACGGTTGCGTGCCTAATTTTTGCCAAGGTCGGGGAACAAGGATTCACTGAATTGCAACTTTACGCTTGTGCTAAGTTATAGAAACCACACAACGGTACAACTATCGATCAGGGAACCAGCTCGCGCGGACAGCGGTTGCGTCACAACACGTATCTGTGAGCGAGAAACGGGAAACTGCCATGCGGACGTAGATGTTGTGTTTTTGCCATATGCCGTTCTCAGTGCGGGATAACTAGAGATGCGGCTACATCGATTCGGTCTTCTAACCAGAGTCTCACTTTTGGGGCTTGCGCGACCTGGAGGGTATACAAAATGTGGAAGAAATCTGATAGTCTGGATGATCTGGTGAACTCAAATTCAGAACCAACGGCTACTACTACTAGTAGTAGACCTCAGACCCCGACGGCCAGATCTTCGAATCCAGCCACCATCGGACCATCTATCTCCCTGCGCGGGGATCTGTCCGGCGATGAGGACTTGATCATAAAAGGGCGTGTCGAAGGCACGGTAAGTTTGAAGCAACACAATGTTACCGTTGGCGAAGAGGGGCGGATTAAGGCGGATATCCATGGGTGCAATATCACTATTGCAGGCCAGATGGAAGGCGACGTCTACGCCAGCGAACAGGTCGTAGTGAAACGCAGTGGTCATGTTCGCGGTAACATCGTTTCGCCACGCGTGTCGTTGGAGGACGGTTGTAAATTCAAAGGATCTGTGGACATGGATTCATCGATTGGTGCGGAGAAAGTCTCCAACCTACGGCCTTCCGCATCGTCAGCCAGCGATAGTCCCACATCAAAACCCGCGGTCCAGGCGCCCAAGGGTTCGACCTCAGCACATCAGGGGAAGGCCAGCTAGCTTATTCACTCCACGGACCGGGCGCACACTTTGGTGAAGATGCAGCGACACAGGAGCGTTGCAGAGGCGCTCCGGCCCGCTGAGGCATTAGCTGCCAGTGAATTTCAGTCCCATGGACTGAAAGTAGTGTGTGATCGTTTCCGCGAGGGGCGAAAGTATGATGTGCTGGATCTGGGGTCGCCGAGTTCGGGCTCATTGGCGTACTTCGGCAACATGAACTGCCGACTTCACATCGAAGATTTGTTTCAGGAGCCTGATCCGTACGCTGAATTTAGCCAGCGCAGCCCCTGGAAGGGTGGGGTATCTGATCAACTGATCGAGCGCCAAGACAATACCAGGTTCGATCTGATCATTGCTTGGGACTTCTTCAACTATATGGACATTACGGCGATTGCCAGATTGATGTCCAACATCAACAAGTATTGCGAGCCGGGCACGCTGCTTTTCTTCCTAATCTCTACGTTCACCCATATACCTACCCAGCCGTCGAAGTTCACGTTGATGGGCGATAGCACGCTACGCTACGAACCCTCAACCGTATCGACCATGTTAGGTCCACGTTACACGCCTAGGGAACTAGAGAAAGCGATTCGCGGGTTCAGAATCCTGAATCTCTTTTTGCTACAGAACGGACTGCAGGAGTATTTGTTCACTTTCGAGTAGGGGTTCTGAAGCAATGGCTAATGTGTGGGTGGTTATTGGCCATTTCTTTTCGTCGCTTTCTCTTGTCTAGGAACGGACTAATTCCTACTGCGGTTTTGCATTACCATGAGCGCATCGGTCATCACCTACAATCGTAGTTCCTAGGAGAGAGAACTTGACGGAGACAAAGCAGGCTACGGTGCTCCCAGCAAAGGCGTTACGCTGGGAGTGTGATCCGCAAAGCTTGGGTTTTCGATCCACCGCTGAAATCGATTCACCACCAGAAGTCGTAGGGCAGTCTACCGCGTACGAGGCGTTGAAGTTTGGATTGCAGTGTCACGCCAAAGGACAGAATGTGTATGTACGAGGTGTGAGCGGCACTGGGCGGATGACATTGGTGCGGCGGCTGCTGGACGAGCTCAAACCTAAATGTGAGTTTAAGTATGATCGGTGTTATGTCCACAATTTCACCAGGCTTGATCGACCCCGCCTAATTTCACTGCCGGCGGGACAGGCGCGCGCGTTTCGTCGACGTATGCGAGAGCTCACAGAGTTTATCGGTGATGGTCTACCCAAGGCGTTAGATGCTGAACCAATCAAATCGCAACGCTCAGCGATTCAAGAAAAAATTAAGGAGCGTGTCAGTGAGATAACCGCACCGTTAGAAGCCGACCTACAGAAGGCCGAAATGGCTATGGTCGCGTTGCAGTCGGGTCCGGTGGCGCAAACTGCAATTTTTCCGTTGGTAGACGGACAGCCGATGCCGCCGGATCAATTCGATCAGTTGGTGATGCAGGGGAAGGTATCCGCCAAGAGAAAAGAGCAATTTTTGAAAGACCTTCCAGCTTTCCAGCAACGCCTTCACGAGATAAGCAAGACTGTTACCGAGGCTTACCAAACCGGCAGCGATGAGTTACGGACCTTGAATGAAAATGCTGCGCGTGACTTATTACGCAGACTTGCAGACCCGATTATCGAAAGATTTCCGCAAGACACAGTAAGTATGTTCTTGCAGGAGGTGGTGCAAGATGTGGTGGACAACCGCCTTAGAGGTTCGGCTGAGTTACCTGATCCCGAGACGCGCTATGGCATCAACGTGGTGCTGGAACACGATTCGGACGATCGCAGTCCAGTGGTGGAGGAGAGTACGCCAAACCTGGTTAATCTATTAGGAACGGTAGAGCCCGAGTGGGTAGCCCAGGGTCCGCCCCAGGCAGACTACCGAGGGGTTCGCGCGGGTGCGTTGCTACGCGCCGATGGGGGGTATCTTATCCTGAACGTTAAGGATGTGTTGACAGAACCTGGTGCATGGCGTGCGCTAATACGCACACTGCGCACTGGTCGGCTGGAAATCGTGCCTGCAGAAGTGGGGTGGCTGCGGTCTTACCTTTCGTTGCAACCCGAGCCGATTGAGATCTCGGTGAGGGTCATTCTGGTCGGGGACGCGACCATGTATTACCAGCTTGACAGCCTTGATCCGGACTTTTCCGAGCTATTTAAGGTGCTGGCAGATCTTGATCATGAAATCGATCGTGACGCAGACGGTGTGAAACAATACGCTGCGGTGATCTCACAAATTGTTCGTGAGGAATCTTTACCGCACTTCAAAAGTGATGCGGTCGCGGCATTGGCGGAGCATGGGGCAAGAATTGCCGCCAAGGCGGGCAAGCTCACGGCACGATTTGGACGCATAGCGGATATTGCGAGAGAGGCGGCGTTCCTCGCGAATCAGGCTAGCGCAGACATGGTGTCCAGCGAGCACGTTGTCAATTCCGTTCAACGGACTAAATATCGAGCAAGCCTGCCATCTCGAAAGTTTCAGCAGCTGGTTAATAGCGGCACCATCAAGGTGGAAACACAGGGAGAAGTCGTGGGACAGATCAACGGCCTGGCGGTAATAAGTTCGGGTCCTGTGGTGTACGGGTTCCCCGCTCGCATTACCGCAACTATCGGTGCTGGTAGCGCTGGACTCATCAGTATCGAGGGTCGGGCTGCTATGTCAGGTGCGATTCATACCAAGGGATTCCACATCCTAGGAGGGTTGCTGCGTCACTTGTTGAGGACTGATCATCCGCTAGCATTTAGCGCATCGTTGGCATTCGAACAGAGTTACGGTGGAATAGACGGCGATTCTGCGTCGGGAGCAGAGGTCTGTTGTCTGCTGAGTGCTCTTACTGACATGCCGATTTCGCAGAGCTTGGCGATGACGGGCGCCATAGATCAGCATGGGCACATTCAGGCAATCGGTGGGGCCAATGAAAAAATCGAGGGCTTCTTTGACGCGTGTAAGTTTTTGGGGCTCACCGGCGATCAGGGGACAATCATTCCCGCGTCTAATGCGGGTGATTTGATGTTAAGACATGATGTGGTGGAGGCTTGCGAAAGCGATAAGTTTCACGTGTTTGCTGTAGAGACTGTGCATCAAGCGTTGCAGTTGTTGACGGGCGTGGCCGCGGGAGAGCACGATGGAAGCGAATACCCGGAAGGGACATTGCTGCGATGCGCCGTGGATCGCGCTGGGGAATTTTGGCGTAAGACTATGCAGAGCCCGGCTAAGCTTACCTCCGTGGAGCGCGATGGGGAAGCTGAGAGCGATCAAAATCATGCCCAGTAACTGTGCGCAACATGTTTTTTACTTTTCAAGCCAAGCGGGGGCCGGGAGATTCTTTTCACGCAGGAACACGGGGTTGTAGAGTTTCGAGAGATAACGAGTACCGGAGTCACAAAGCAATGTCACTATGGTTTTCCCCGGCCCTAGGTCCTTCGCCAGGCGCATTGCACCGGCCACATTGATCCCGCTTGATCCGCCCAGACAGAGCCCTTCGTGTTCCAGCAAATCAAAACAGATGGGTAGCGCTTCCTCGTCAGGAATCTGATAAGCGTCATCGATAGGCGCATGTTCAAGATTCTTGGTGACTCGCCCCTGGCCAATGCCTTCAGTGATGGAACTACCCTCAGATTTGAGCTCTCCCGACTTGAAGTATTGATACATTGCTGCTCCCATTGGATCGGCGGCGGCGGTGACGATATTTTTGCTCTGGCTTTTTAGGTAAGTGCTGACCCCTGCCAAGGTGCCGCCGGTGCCAATGGCACAGATGAATCCATCTATGGTGCCATCGGTTTGCGTCCAAATCTCTGGCCCCGTACTCTCGATGTGACCGTCACGGTTTGCCACGTTGTCCCACTGGTTCGCCCATAATGCGCCGTTTGGCTCGGTTTTGGCCATGTCCGTGGCCAAGCGTTCGGACACGTGTACATAGTTGTTCGGATCTTTATACGGTGCCGCGGCAACCTCTATGAGCTCAGCACCGCACAATCGCAACATATCCTTCTTTTCTTGTGATTGAGTTTGTGGGATGACAATTACGGTACGGTAGCCGCGGGCGTTGCCCACCAGTGCCAGGCCAATACCGGTGTTGCCCGCAGTGCCTTCAACCACCACACCACCAGGGCCGAGCACATTGCGCTTCTCTGCATCGCGGATGATGTACCACGCGGCGCGATCCTTGACCGAGCCACCTGGATTTAGGAACTCAGCCTTGCCGAGAATGGTGCAACCGGTGATTTCTGAGGCTCGTCTAAGTTTTATCAGAGGCGTGTTACCGATGGCGCCTATAAAACCGTCTCTAATATCCATGGATCGCAACAATCGGTGAGCGTGTCCGATAGGATGTGACGCGGTACCAATTCACATGCAATGCCGCATAAAATGGGATGAACTGTACAGCGGGTGGTGCCGTACATCCAGTGCAACTCTGAAAGATTGATTGTATACCCGGCTAGCCAGGCTGCACAGGTGTTACAGTGATGTGGCTACGCGGTGGATTGGTCACGCCGCACTTGAAACGTCGTGAGCATCGCATCGATGGGTTGGGGCGCGCTGAAGTAGTTGCCTTGTGCGTAGTCCACGCCGATATCCTCAACCACCTCCAGGACATCTGATGTTTCCACAAACTCTGCGATGGTTTTCTTCCCCAGAGTCTGACCGACTTCATTGATGGAACGCACCATGGCGAGCCCCAAGGGGTCGCCAACTACATTTTTGATGAATAACCCGTCGATCTTCAGGATATCCACCTCAAGATTTTTGAGATAAGCGAAGGATGATAAACCACTGCCGAAATCGTCCAGTGCGAATTTGCAACCCATGTGTTTTAGCTTAGCAATGAAATCCATTGCTCTGGAAAGGTTAGCAATGACTGCTGTTTCCGTGATTTCAATGCAAATGTTACGGGGGGACGCCTCAGTTCTTTCGAGTTCATCGGTAACGAATTTGAGGAAATCGCTCTCAGACAATGATTGGCCAGAGACGTTTATGCTAAGCATAATGTTAGTTGGCAACGTCGCCCGATTTTTCACAAACCACTGGAGGGTGTTGGTGAATACCCAGCGATCCAATTTTGTGGCGAGACCGTATCTCTCTGCGGCAGGAAGAAAGGCGTCGGGTGTTGTCAGCGCACCATCGATATCCGCCATCCGCAACAATATCTCAAAATAGGAATACTCACCGCTCTGATCCCGCACCGGCACGATCGGCTGATAGAACAGATGTAGCTGATCCTTGTCGATGGCATCGTTAATCGTCGCTACCCATTTCAACTGTTGAGTTCTGCGTACTACTTCGTCGTCGTGTTCACTATAGATATGCAAGCGATTTCGACCCGCCTCCTTGGCTGCGTAGCATGCGTTGTCAGCGGCCGCGAGCACACCCGAAACACTGTCGCTGTCTTTGGTGATTGGCACTAAGCCCAGGCTAATGCCGAGGCTAAGTGCGCGACCGCCCCAGCGAAATCGGTAATCTTCCACAGCTTTTCGTAAAGTCTCACCGACCCGTGTGGCTTGTTCGGTCGAACAACCCTCCATGAGGACACTGAATTCATCTCCTCCCACCCGTGCGACTGTATCGCTCTTGCGTACGTGACCAACAAACAGACCGGCAAGTTGGCGCAGCAATTCGTCTCCGGCAACATGTCCGCAGGTATCGTTTATGACTTTGAACTGATCAAGATCGATAAAACACAGGACATGCTCGATGTCACTGACCCTTGACTCATCGAGCGCTCGGGATAATCGCCGCTCAAGTTCCCGTCGGTTGCAAAGACCGGTCAAAGCATCGTGACTGGCTTGGAATTCCAGTTCTTTCGCAAGATAGTGGGCGTCGGTAATATCTTCACTGACAATCAATATGCGAATGTCTTCGTCGTTGGGGAACATTACAATGCGTGCGGATTCCCGTACCCAGATATGGTTGCCTTCTTTGTGCTTCATGCACAGCTCCCACCGGTGTATAACGTCGGACTTTTCGATACAGTCCTGTATACGTTGATCGGTTTCGCCGGGTTCGGATTCCACGTGGAGTTCCGCGAAACGCAGACCCATCAGATCTTCAATCTGATAGCCGAGCTGTAGACATGCGAAGTGATTTGCAGACTGGATGATCCCGCCACGGTTCACTGTAAAGAACATGGACGGGTGATAGTCGTACAGTGTTCGGTAGCGACTCTCCCCGAGCCGTAGAGCATCCTCTGTCTTCTTGAGCTGCTCCACAGTGGCATTGAGCCGCTCAATGATCATGGCGCTTGCGATCTTGGTGGACGCCATCGAAGCGATGGTGGTCAAGATCTCAAGGTGCTCCTCCGTGTAGAAATTGGCCTCCGTATGCTCAGAGTCGATTACTCCGATGACGCGATCCTCATGCACGATAGGAACGGCGATCTCGGAAAGTCGGAATTCGTCATCCGCTATGTAACGTTCGTCCTGTCTGGCGTCTCGGACGATCTCGCCCACGCCACTTGCCGCCACAGCGCCGACAATACCTTGACCCACTGGAATCTTAATGGGGTCTAAGATTTCCTGCCCCACCGGGTTTTTTGGGCCATGGGCCGCCCTCTGGATGAGATCTTTGCCATTGTCATCAAGCAGATAGATGACACAGTCCTCAAATCCCAAGTTTGCGATAGCGCTCTTGGCCACCATCCACAGGATATCGTCCATGGAAGACTGTTTCAGGAGGCCTAAGGCTAGATCATTGATGATCTGCAGATACTTGGCCTTCTGCTGGAGGGATTCGTAGACCCAGTCCTCAGAGTGGCCGTCAGTTTCGACCGTCGATGATCGATTGACTCTGAGTGGCGATAGTTCTACTTCAGGCTTTGAATCGTCCCGACGACCCTTCATCTTTATTTTCGGTGATGTTGCTTGAGGTTGCCCGCTGCATGTCGCTTTAAGCTGACACTTTTAAGAATTTTAGTGCAGTGCCCTGGATTCCACCAGGGGCGATAGTAAAAGATAGTTGAGATTTCGGTGGGCACGCTAGGGTCGTCCCTCTGGGCCGATCTTATCGGTAGTTACTCAGACGGTATTCTAGGTCCGACTAGTGGCTGATCGGAGTATTGTGTCAGCGTAGGCTTCCAATATACTTTGCTGGCCGCCCGCGTTGAGGACGAATGATCGGTACGCATGTTGTTCATCTTCAACAATAATTCTCCGTTGTCGCGACCAGAGTTAATGAGGCAAAAATGGAGCATACGAGAACTCCACCTGAGAGGGCGAGACCGCAAAATAAGAAAACTTTGACCCCTGCTCGGGCAAGAAGTGCGTCCGGTCATGGGGACGGGCACAGCTCATTGCCGGTGATTGACATCGGCCCCTTGTTTGGTTGCAGGGAGGCACCAAAAAGAGGAGTGGCCGAGCAGCTTGGGAACGCCGCCCGGAATAACGGTTTTTTCTACATCAAGCACCACAACATCGACCCACGTTTGATTGACGCCGCCTATAGTCAGGCGGAGGGATTCTTTGCGTTGCGAAACGAAGACAAGGTCCGTTACTACATAGGTCGTTCTGCGAATCACCGCGGATATGTGCCGGTGACCGAAAAGGGCAGTTATACAGATGAATTGGGGTCGAGACGTTATGAGGCGTTTGATCTGGCTTTGGATCTTCCCCCGAACGATCCGGATTATATTCGGGGCAATCGGTTGCTTGGCCCCAATATTTGGCCAGATATGAAGGGATTTCGAGAAAGCATTACCGATTATTATGACGCGTTGGCTGATCTTGGTCGGGTGCTGTGCCGTGGGTTCGAAATATGTTTGAAGCTGCCACAGAATTATTTAGATCAGTATATGACGAAGCCCACCTCGCAACTCAGGCTGATTCATTATTTGGAGAATCGCGGTACGCTCACTAAGAAGGGCATGAGTATGGGCGCCCACACTGATTATGAATGCTTTACCGTACTTCACCAGCGACAACCGGGCCTCCAGGTACTGAATGCGGTGAATCAATGGGTAGAGGCATGGCCAATCGAGGGAACGTTTCTTATTAACATAGGAGATATGCTGGAAGCGTGGACCAATGGTCTTTTTAAATCCACGTTGCACCGCGTTGTGAACCGTGGTCATGAGCGCTTTTCAATGCCATTTTTTGTTGCCGCTAACTACGATGCCGTCATCGAACCGCTTGAACCCCTTGTTACCGAGAGCAGGCCTGCGAAATACGCAAGTGTCATCGCGGGGGAGCATTTGCTTGGACAACTACTGCGCGATTTTCCTTACTTACGTAAATGCCACGAGGCGGGCAAACTTGATCTTTCGTTTGAAATACCTAAACTCAATCCATTCGAACAACGATTGAGTCAACCCAGCGGTGTTCATTAGAATAAGCACATCGATTCCAGAGCGTAAGTACATCAATTGCAGTAGATGCCAAGGAACCGCTTGACGGGCAGAAAACGGAACTTTGCGTGCCTAGTATTGAAACAATACTCGTTGTTACCCTTGCCGGTCTGGCGCTGAGCGCGTCTCCAGGCCCGTCCATGTTATATGTCTTATCCCGCAGCGTCGGGCAAGGCCGCAGTGCGGGGTTGATGTCCACTGGCGGCATGGCTTTGGGCGGGATTCTGCACGCCTTCGCCGCGGCGCTAGGTCTTTCAGCCGTGTTCGCATATTCGCAGGGTGCGTATGCCGCGATAAAAATAGTTGGCGCCCTCTATTTGATCTACCTAGGCGTTCGGATGTTTATGTCCAAGAAGGAGGCGGGCCCTGAAGCGGACGTTAAATCTATCCGCAATGAGCCCCTCGCAAAGATCTTTTATCAAGGTATCTTGGTTGAGTTACTCAATCCGAAGACAATCTTGTTTTTCTTGGCTTTCATACCTCAGTTCGTGGATCAGGGTAACGGTTCCATCGGGTTGCAGCTTCTGATCCTAGGCATGCTCGTGCCTCTGACTGCCGTGCCGTCGGATCTCATTGTGTCGTTCGCGGGCGGCACAGTAGCTGACAGATTGGCAAAGAATCGCTCTGCACGTCGTTTCTTGGAGTGGCTTGCGGGCACCTTCCTGATTGGACTGGGGATTCGGATCTTTTTTGACGGACGAGTGATATAGTATTCTCTGCGTCTAGGAGAGTCTCTCAATCTAGACTTCTGGGTGTGTCGTGATGCTGCGGGGCATTGCTGGTCAGCGGCGCCGCGTGGGCACCTACTTGTCCACAGGGGTTGGGGGACGTAAGCTACGACCCCCTCGGAGAGGTACCGAAGCGGTCATAACGGCGCAGACTCGAAATCTGTTGGGGGCAATAGCCCCACGTGGGTTCGAATCCCACCCTCTCCGCCACAAGATTGGCGATTACCTGCTCAAATCTGCTTTTCAGCCTAAGGTTCTCATGAAACACTATTAGAGACATACAAACTTGGTTTATCCCAGGGGGATGTGGGGGCGCACCTCGTGATCACCTCGCTAAAGACTAAGATTATTCTCTTGATTGCCATAATCATGGCAATCACCGCGGGCGGCATCATGTTTTCAACGCACCGTTATGTTGGTCGCGCCATGCTGCAAGCCGAAGAGGCTTCTGCGCGTAACGTGCTGGAGTTAGTGGAGCTCAACATCAGCGCGGGCTACAAACGTCTCGTTGCGGATAAGATTGAGATCCTCGAGCGTTTGCGCAGTGATCTGAAGGATGTGTCTGCAATCGCGGCTTCAGTCGCCGGGGCTTATATCGCGCTGGGTGACCAAGGCCGTTTATCTGTCGAGAACGCCCAGAACACAGCGTTAGCATCGATTAGGTCTGTTCAACTGGACAAAGGCGAACTGCTGGTTTTCGATCGTGCTGGTACCGTGATCGCGCACCCCAATCCCCTTCTAGAAGGCACGTCGATTGCAGGTGCTCGGGACTTGAAGGGGCGATCGCTTGCCGAGATCGTGGATGATGACGGTCTGACTGCTGATAGGCATTACGCAGTCTTCTCCTGGAAAGCAAACCAAGATCCATCAACGACTCGGAAGATGGGATATTTTGTGCCGATTCCTGAGTGGAATTGGGTCTTGGGCAGCATAGTTGACTTTAGGGATATCGAAGCCGAGAGCCAGGAAAGGATGTTGACGATCATCGATGAGCTTAGAGATTCGTTTGCGAACGTTCGAATCGCCAACACGGGGTATGCGTTTCTGTTCGATGGCGAAAAGAACATGCTTATTGCGCCTCGTGAAACTGAGATGCAGGCTCAAAGGTTCGTGAACAGTAACAGTGGAAACTTGCTTCTCGATGATTTGATGGCAGCCGCGAAACAACAAGACAAATCGATCCAATATGTAGATCCTTACTCGAAAAGCCAGGACGTTGTTGAGACCTATATCAATCACTTTAGAGCCTTTGATTGGTACTTCGGAGTCGCAGTCCCAGTACGTGAGATTGAGGCGCCCGCCCAGGCACTGGTGACCCGACAGAGTCTCATCATTGCAATGATCTTCTTGGGTAGTCTGATCGCTGCATACCTGCTGGTAAGAAGGATCTCTCGACCACTGGACCGGCTAGCAGACCATGCAAAAGAACTTGCGTCCCACGATTTCACCATTCAAGACGATGAAGAGCGATCGATTGAAGAGCTCCCGGTAAAGTATCGCGACGAAGTGGGGCGGCTTGCGGAGGCTTTCGTACGCATG
>JAOTYS010000533.1 GCA_029861795.1 Gammaproteobacteria bacterium
GTTCAGCCCGATCAGCTACATCGGCTGGGCGAGTATCGTTGCCGACATCGTCGGGTTGCTCGTCGCGATCGTCGTGACCCTGCAACTCGTGGGGCTCTGGCGTCACGTCAGGAGTGGCGGGATCGCCGGGTCACTGGTACCGGCGCTCGGCGCGCCCGGAAGGCTGTTGCTGGCCGGCGGCAGCCTGTTGTTGCTGGCTGGTTTTTTCTACGGCGCCGCTTACGCCGCCTACATCGAATACCGCCTGCATCCGGGCGAGGTCGAAATCCTCCGTAACATCGTCTCGAACGCAGCGGCCGGGCAGTCGGTCGATGCCGATTTCGGCGCCTTCGGCGGTCTGCTGGCATTCCAGGGTATACACCGCGCAACGCATGCGCACGTCAATACGATGGGGTTGCTACTGTTGCTGTTCGCGCTCGTGCAGCCATACGTGTTCCTCTCAGAGGTCTGGAAAAAGCGTTGGGCCAGGGTATTGGTGATTGCGAGTTTTGCGCTGCCCATTTGCATCGTGCTCGAATTCCGCTTCGGCCTGATCGCCGGTGGCGCCGCTGATATCTCGGGCGGAATCGCGATTGCGGCCATTCTTGCATTCCTGTTCGGACTGGTGCGACATACCGGGGTCCGGGACGACGCGGCAAAACAATGATGAACCGCGAGAATCGTATTCTGATCCTGTCCGGTGTCGGCTTGCTGGCACTGACGATGTTTTTCGGTTTCTGGTACGCTATCTTCGATGAGCACCAGACATTGAACGCGATGGGCTTTGCGCTGGCGACCGGTTTCATGGAAGCGGCGGGCTCGAATCTCAACGGGGCATACGAGGCACTCGATCAGTACGGCGCGCTGTCCCGCGAATACCGCCAGGAAATTCACTTTCACGGACACTTTGCGTTTCTCGGGCTGACAGCGATCCTCTTCGGCCTGGTCGCGCACACGCTTGCTTACGGCGAACGCACGCGCGTGCGCCTTGCATCATTTCTGGCCGTCAGCGCGTTTTTGTTTCCATTCGGCGTTTTCCTGCAAATCGGGTCATTGCAGGGACTTGGCAAGATCGTCGCCGTGCTTGGCACGATCGGCCTGGTTGTCTCGATACTGTTTATCGTAGTAGGAATTATGCGTAGCGAGGAGACCACCGGCTGACGCATCAGTAAGGAGAAGGGCATGGCTACAAATCCGGACGCGGTACACAATTCCATTAAGCCCGGAAAGTGGGTTCGTTCAACCTGCAAGATGTGTCTTCATTCTTGCACCAATCTTATTCATGTGACCGACGACGGCGTCGTCAACAAGATCGAAGGTGATCCGACCAATCCTTCGAACCAGGGCAAGCTGTGCCCGAAAGGCAATTCCGCAATTATGCGGCACTACGATCCCAAGCGCTTCAAGCAACCGCTGAAACGCACCAATCCTGAGAAAGGGCCGAACATCGACCCGATGTGGGAGCCTATCAGCTGGGACGAAGCGTTCGAAATCACCGCCAGAGAACTAAAGAAATCCATCGACGAGGATCCACGCAAGCTCCTGCCGTCGATAGAAGACTTCCAGAAGATGAACACCTGGGCCTGGCCGCTATCGTTCGGCAATTTCAATTGCTTCCAATCGGCTGGCACGATGTGCGGTGGCGCTTATCACCCGGTAAATGGATACATCCATTCCGCGTTCGCGGCCGCGAACGACGCCAAGCATTGCATGTACTGGATTAACGATGGCACCGGCGACGGCTTCTCCTCGCACTTGCATGCGGCTGCGCAATCAAAATGGGTAGCCGATGCCCGAATGGATCGCGGTATGCGTTGCGTGACGATCGAACCGCGTTTTTCGATCTCTGCGGCGAAGTCGGAGGAGTGGGTTCCGATTCTGCCTGCGACTGACCGGCAATTCGCGCTCGGGCTATGCCACGAGATGGTGAACAATGGGTTGGTCGACTACAAGTTCATGAGGAAGGACACCAACGCGCCGTACCTTGTGGGCGAGGACGGCTACTTCATCCGCAACAATGAGGACAAGATCTTCGTTTGGGATTCCGTCGAGAATTGCGCTAAGTTGTGGGACGACCCTTCAATCAAAAAGCTCGCGCTCGAAGGGACCTTCGACGTCGATGGCAAGGAATGCAAACCGGCGTTCCAGCGCTTCAAGGACATTCTCGAGGAATGCTCGCCTGAGGCGATGGAGAAAATTACCACGGTGCCGGCCGAAACTACCCGCCGGCTAGCGCGCGAACTCTATGACGCAGCGGAAATCGCAAAGGATTCAACAATAGAAATTGACGGCCGCGTCATGCCACTGCGACCGGCGGCCTACAACTACTATCGTGGGGCACAGGGCCACAAGATGGGTTTTCAAACCAACCACGCCTTCAAGATGGTCAACTTCATGCTTGGTAACATCGATGCACCGGGTGGCCACATGGGCGTGACACTGGACGATCAAATGATCGATAACGGACATATCCAGCCCGGCGAGAACGGTATGATCTTACCGACGCCGCACCAGCTCGGTCCGGTTCCGCCGTTCTCGTATCCGCCGAATACGTTCCATTTGATGGACTATTTCCCGGTTGGCGTCAATCCACCGCATCTGAACCTCAAAGTTTGGGAAGATCCGTCGAAGTACGGCATCGATTTCAAGCCTGACGTGATGGTGATTTGTCATTCAAATCCGCTGTGGGCCATGCAGGGCCCGCGCAACAAGTGGTTCGAATTCATGCGGAGTATGCGATTTATCGTCGTCTCGGACCTCATCCCGACTGAAACGACGATGTGGGCAGACGTAATTTTGCCATCGCACGATGTTCTCGAGTCGTGGAACAACACGATGATTGAGCCGCCCCATACCGAAGGATACTGTTTCCGGCAGCCGGTAGTCGAGCCGCTATACGACACTAAGAGCGAAGAAGAAATCTTCTACGAGTTGTCCGAGCGACTCGGCGTCCTCGAGCAGTACAACGAAGTGGTCAATATGGCGATTGGTCTGGTCAACAAACCCGAGTTGATGCTCGAAACAAATGTCAAGCATACCGATCGGGAGATTGCGCGTCGTCGTGGTCTGTTGTGGAATGGCAAGGACATCGACTGGTACATGGAACACGGCCACGCCGTCACCGAGCGCCGACCCGACAAGTGGTATCGACCCTGGGAAGGCCTCAGGTTGCACTTCTACATCGAAGACATGCTTGTGCAACGTGATGAACTCAAGAAGAAGATGGAGGACGCCAACGTGCCGTTTATCGACGAGTGGCAGTGGAACGACTATTCGCCCCTGCCGACGGCCACTCTCGACCCGGTGCAC
>JAOTYS010000534.1 GCA_029861795.1 Gammaproteobacteria bacterium
CAACGGAACGCAGGCAATGACGGCGTTACTGGCACTAGCGGTCCTCGCAGGGCAACGTCTTGTACGCGTCGCCGATCTAATAGCGGCGATGTCTACAGATGCGCTACGTGGCACCGATGCGGCTTTCGACGCACGATTGCATGCGTTACGCCCACACCCAGGGCAACTGCAGAGCGCGGCCAACCTCTGGGATCTGCTACAAGGCTCCGGCATTCGAGAGTCTCACAGAGAAAACGACGTCAGGATCCAAGATCCCTATAGCATTCGCTGTATTCCCCAGGTCCATGGCGCGGTACGAGACATACTGACAGACGTAGAGCGAAAACTGGTGATCGAATTGAATTCGGTTACCGATAATCCGCTGGTGTTTGAGGAGGGCGCTGAGATTATCTCCGGCGGTAACTTCCACGGAGAACCCATGGCGTTGGCTGCAGATATTCTAGCGTTAGGGTTGGCCGAGCTCGGCGGCATTAGCGAACGCAGAATCGAGAAACTCACCAATACGGCATTTTCGGGATTGCCACCCTTTTTGGTGAGGGATCCGGGGCTAAATTCAGGATTTATGATCGCGCAAGTCACTGCGGCGGCACTGGTCAATGAGAGCAAAACCTTATGTCACCCGGCGTCGGTGGACTCTATACCCACCTCAGCGGACAAAGAAGATCATGTGTCCATGGGCATGTGGGCGAATCTCAAACTTCAGCAGATTTTGGACAATACCAAACGGGTTCTCGCCATCGAGCTTGTGGCCGCAGCCCAGGGCATAGATTTGTTGCGACCACTCAAATCAAGCCGAAAAATTGAACATCTCCATCAGATCGTACGTCAGCGTATCGACAGGTGGGACGAGGACCGTGAGATGGCACCTGACCTTAATAAAGGTTACGATTTGATTGATGAGTTAGCGCTTAGATTTGACGGGTTACACTGACTTGGCGACGATGCTTTTAGTAAGACGGAAGCTGCGCAGCGAGTTGCATATCGAGCATGCGTAGACACCATGACATGGGCGGCGAGGCAGCGGGGCCTGTGAACCGCAGCGAGCATGAATACGCATTTTGGGAGAAGCGGGTCGACGCATTGTTGGTACTACTTGCCAAGAAAAAACTGGTGCGCGTGGATGAGTTGCGCCGAGGTATTGAACAAATTGGCCCTGATGTCTACGACAAGATGGGTTACTACGACCGTTGGATTACCTCGATAACGAATAATCTTCTTGAGAAGGGGATCATCACTTCTGAGGAGTTGGGCCGCAGGATGGCTGAGGTTGAGGCGCGACATGGCAAGGAGGATGAGTGAAAGCGCGCTTTAGACCCGGTGACAGTGTCACGGTGCGCAGCGCCTACTCCCTGGGTCATGTGCGAACACCGCATTACATTAAAGGTAAACGCGGCATCATCGAGCGTGTTTGCGGAGAATTTGCCAACCCAGAAGAGTTGGCCTACGGGCGCAGAGGACTACCGAAACGACCATTGTATCGAGTTCGCTTCGAACAAGAGCAGGTGTGGCCTGACTATATCGGCCCGCCAAGCGATACCGTGGATATCGAGCTGTATGAACATTGGCTAGAGCCGGACACTAAAAAGGACTAACCCATGGGCACACCCCACGACCATACCCCGCCAGCGGATAGCGATGCGCCGCTTACCTACCACCAGACCATGGAGATCGCAGTACGTGAGCTGCTGATCGAAAAGAAAATTATCGATGCGGCTACACTGCACCATCAAGTTGAGAAAATGGATGCCCGCAGCCCGGCTATGGGTGCAAAAGTGGTGGCCCGAGCCTGGGTGGATCCCGAGTACAAGCAGCGGCTGTTAACTGACAGCCCAGCAGCTTGCAAAGAACTGGGAATCGAACTCGATGGTACGTTGTTGGTCACAGTGGAGAACACCGATGATGTCCACAACGCTATCGTCTGCACCTTGTGTTCCTGCTATCCTAGAAACTTACTAGGGCTACCGCCCGATTGGTATAAGTCACACGCCTACCGCAAACGTGTTGTACGTGAACCCCGGACGGTGCTGGCGGAATTCGGATTAGAACTTCCGGATCATGTCACCGTGCGGGTACACGACAGCACCGCAGACATGCGCTACCTAGTACTTCCTGCGCGCCCTTCGGGCACTGCCCGATTTGACCAAGAAGCGCTGGCCAAATTAGTTAGCCGCGACTGCATGATCGGCGTAGCAGTACCTCACGCTTAACCCAACGGCTAGTTTATAGCCGACCCTCCTCCACCGCGTGACAGGCCACCTGTGCCTCGTGATCCACTGCGCGCAATCTCGGGATTTCTTGCTTGCAACGCTCGTTAGCGTGCGGGCAACGCCCGTGAAACACACAACCGGACGGCAGGTCAATAGGTGTTGGCACTTCACCAATAAGTTTGATGTGCTGCGGGCGTTCATCCTGCAACTTGGGTCTGGCGCTAAGCAGTGCCTGCGTGTAGGGGTGGCGCGATGCTGCAAATAGTTTGCTCACAGCCGCGAGCTCGCAAATGGTCCCCAAATACATCACCGCAACTCGCGATCCGAAATGCTCTACAACTGACAAATCGTGAGTGATGAACAAATAGGTCAATCCCCTGTTCTGCTGCGCTTCCATCATGAGGTTAAGCACTTGTGCTTGAATAGAAACATCCAAAGCCGAGATCGGTTCGTCGGCCACCACAAATTCCGGGTCTACCATCAACGCCCGCGCGATACTGACGCGTTGTCTTTGTCCTCCAGAGAATTCGTGGGGGTAGCGTTCACCCCAGGATGGATCGTTTCCGACCGACTGCATCACCTCTGCGACTCTGTCCCGCACCTCTTCCGCGTTGAGCTGCGGATAATGGAATCGAATCGGCTCCTCCAGGGTCTGCTGCACCGTCATGCGCGGATTCAATGAGGCATAGGGATTCTGAAACACCATTTGCATCTTATTTCGATAGCCAAGGCGTCCCTGATCGGTCAAGTCGTCGATTCTTTGTCCGTCATAGTAAATCTTGCCAGTCGTCGGTTTGAGTAAGCCCATGATGACGCGCGCCACGGTGGATTTGCCGCATCCGCTCTCACCCACCAGACACAAGGCCTCCTTTCTACGGATGGCGAAATCAATGCCGTTTAGTGCCTTCACCGACTCCTTGTGCCGGCGCAGTCGCCCGTCCTCCCAAGCGAGTTCATCCAGAAAACTCTTTACCACCGGGAACTCTTTATAAAGACCAGTCACCCCCACCAGGGCCGAATGCTCCGTCTCCGAATTATTAGTTGCGTGGGCGTGAGTCGCCATCACTGCTGCGCCA
>JAOTYS010000535.1 GCA_029861795.1 Gammaproteobacteria bacterium
CATGGCTGGTCTCGACAACCGCCACGATACGCCGCCCTTCTCAGATTCTGTCACCCAGTTTCGGGCATAGCTCGCGACGGTGATCCCAACTTGATTGACACACGTGGTCAAATGCACTCCGTCGGTGATCTGCGAAGTCTTCGCAGCCTCTCTTGTATTGCTCACACTCTCGAGCACGAAAGTGTCGTGCTCGTCGACAAAGGCACGGTGGTTTATCTTAACGCCGCGCAATCAGACTGGATGA
This sequence comes from Gammaproteobacteria bacterium, assembly GCA_029861795.1. Next base: position 245 of record JAOTYS010000535.1, read on the forward strand.
TCCAAGAATACCTGGCAAAAGACTCGCCCGCCGAAAGTCAAAATCCGCCTGCAGCCGAGAGGGCCGAGTTCACCGCACAAGCTTGGCGGTCGGCACGGGAGTGGTATACGTGCGCAGAACTCCAGCAGATGGTCGCGTCGCAAGCACTCAATTGAATTGACAACTGCTCGAAAATCATCATTCCGACGACCACCACGATAGCCGTCTGGGAGAGTTACTTTGACGACGCGCTGCACATCATGAACGGAAACGGCTTTATCGATCTTTTGAAGCACCACGCACAAAGAAAAGGCCCGCCGTTGAGCGGGCCAGTTCGCGTCATCATTGTCAATCCCAATCAGGGAAGTAAATCAGGCCAGCGTAGGCGGAGCCGACCTTTCTTATTTTCGGAAATCAAGTCGCCAGCGTCCACCAAGGACGTGATAAGTTTGTGGAGCGTCGCAAACAAAAGGCCCGCCAGGATAAGCGGGCCGACCGTCAATCTGAAACGATGGATAATTCCCGGCTGACCTCGCGGAACCTATCCATCATAGGAGGTGTATCAGGCCAGTGCCAATCGGAGCTGACCTTGTTTATTGTCTTACTCAAGCTCTCCGGCGTCAACCAGCGCTGCAACAACTTTGTCGAGCGTCGATCGTGAGACACTCACAGTCCGCCCCATCGCGGTCTTCGAACCTTCCACGACTCGCTTCTTCCTGCCGATCACGATCGATTGAGAGAGCCAGGTCGGGAGAGCAGCAGCGTCATCGCCTCAAAAGACCGCGCGAGAACGGTGCAAGGGGTATGCCCTAAAGCGGACGTCGCACAGAGGCGGACGCTGAACAACGTCTGATCGTCCAAACTGATCCAAGTCAACCCGCCTTGGTGGCGCCGCTCTATAGTTCCAATGTTGACTCGATCGATGCGCTGCCGGAGGCAGCAGAAGCAGTATCGCCCGCAATCAGATCAAGGACCTGAAGCAGATCGTGTTCCATTATGTACAAGAACATCATCGTTGCAGTGGACGGATCACCTATCGCGGACAATGCGGCCAAGTACGCGATTGAGCTTGCGAAGCAGCTTGGCGCAGAGTTGACCGCGGTCACCGTGACCGAATCCTATGAGGCGGCAGTCTTGACATCATTAGCGATGGTTGATCCCGCCGAATACCGCAAGCTGTGCAAGGAACATGCGTCGGACATTCTGTTGAAGGCGACCCAAATGGCAGAAGCCGCTGGTGTCTCCTGTGCTGCAGTGCACATCGACAATCAACGTCCCTACAAAGGCATAATCAAAGCGGCGGAGGAGTATGGCGCGGACCTTATCGTGATGGGCTCATATGGCAGACGCGGGCTCGAGGCGCTGCTGCTGGGCAGCCAGACGACCAGACTGCTAACGTACACCAAGGTACCGACACTGGTCATTCGGTAGCCAAGGTGGCTGTACTCTCAGCGTTGGAGACAACCATCTGCGAATGTCGGGAAACAGCAACGACAGGTGTTCTGATGACAACCATGATCAAATTGGCCGTCGCCCTCTTAGCGGCAATCTTGTTCGCCGGTGCGCTAAGCGCTCAGCAACCGGCAAAGAGAGCTGAAGCAGGGTGGTTCGTCATGCGCAACGCTCATACAGGTCAATGTTGGACCGTGCTACTGACCCGCATTCAAGGTGTTTACCGGCATGGTTCCGGGCGCGTTGCGGCTGGTCCATTCGAGACTGAAGCGCAAGCGAAACAGCGCCTGGAAGATCTCTACGCGCCAGGCACCTGTACAAACTGACAAGGATCATAGGTCAGTCTCTTTGAAGTAAGCGCCAATGGCGCAGACCGAAATCAGGTCCGCCGCCGAGAGGCAGCGCTGGTAGACCCGTTCCGCTACACTTGGCTCACACGCCAGCTAGGCAAGCTTGATCTCGAGTGGCACTGCCCGATTCAGGGTGTGCCCGACTGGCGATGTCGCGGTGACCTTCTCGTGCAGTGCCCGGAGCTGCTCCGGCGAGGCGTCGCTCTTGATTGCTACATCCACCTTGATCCCACTAAAGCCGGCGTTGCCGTCGGCAAGGCCCAGGAAGGTACGCAAGTCCAGGTCACCCTCGACCGTGATCGAGAGATCAGAGATCGTGATCCCCACCGCCGTGGCGTTGGCAGCATAGCCGACCGCCAAGCAGTTGCCGAGGGCGCCGAGAACCTGCTCAACGGGGTTTGGCCCAGTATTGGTGCCGCCGAGTTGCTCCGGCTCGTCCGACTGCGCCGGCGCGAATTCGCGGATCTTAGCCTCGGAGCGGAAGCCGCCCTGCCAATTTACCTCGGCCCGCCAGGTGGTGTCAGCGACGTGCGGTTCGGCCTGGATCTTTTCTGCAAGACTGACGACTTGGCCGATATCGACGTCGTTCAGTCTGGTCGTAGCCTGCGCCATTCTTGTTTCCTCCATGTGGGTTTCTCCGAGTTGCCCTGGCAGACCGACATTGGTCCACTGCCGAAACCCGCGACAACACTAGCCGGGCCGTCACAAGGATGTCATCCCCGCCAACATTCACAGAGTTCTCGGAGTGACAGCAGCTTTTTTGCATCGACGACGAGAAATCAGCAACTGTTACCTGCGTCACAGTTTGTGGCGTGCGCGGCAACGTAGCCTCCTCGTAATGAGGTTTGGTGCCTCATGACATAGCGGATGCAACGCTAAAGGAGGAAACAATGAGCCCGCTGATGACGACAATCGCAAATGGCACCACTCAAATTCTGGAAACACCAGCGTTGATTGCTGCTTCTATCGCGGCCGCGATGGTGTCGACCGCTCAACCCAGAGCCCCGACACCCAAGCGAGTAAAAATTGATAGTTGCACACTGGCCGATATTGGAGTTGAGCGTGGTTCGATTACGTGGATGCGCTAACGTAGAAATCGACAAGCCGATAAGGCCGAATGTGGCCCGACTGAGAACAGCCCCTTCTGAGCACAGCAGGCTCGAAGTTGGGGGCATAGCGGAAGTCGTGTGCGCGGCCTGAGCCTTTCAGGACCTGTGAAGCGTTTCGGATGCCGGTCCATGCATGATG
>JAOTYS010000536.1 GCA_029861795.1 Gammaproteobacteria bacterium
TTGTTCCAGTGCAAAAACTGTCCACCTTCCACCCAGAATTAGATCGGCCGCCTCGACGTACGGAGTCGATCTAATGTTCTTGTTCTTAGGAAGCCAGGGAAAGGAGTTTGCTGTTAGATCCGGCCGTGGAGGATGATCGGCCCGAAATAGTCCCATCCTTTGCGCGTTGCCGTGAACGTAGTTGCGGCAACGAGACACTACTTCGCCCAATGACATCAGACGAAATCTATTCCAATACCAACTAGTACGTGCCCTATATGTGTTGGACCCACTCATCACCGCTGTCGAGTTAGTTTAGACGACGACCTATTTGCTCATGATCGGGCCTTTCGTTATAGCGACTATGCAGCGGATCTAGCCCGTGGAAAATTCACTACCTCACGCCAACCTCAATTGATTTATTAGATTGCTTGCATCTGGTATATCATCCTAAGAAATGTGTGCCCCTGCTAAGAAAACTGGCGTGGGTCTACCATGAAATGGTAGCGGCCAGCGATGGTACCAGAACGCTGAAGCCGACAACAATAACGGCGAGATCATGAAATACCTAAACGACGCCCGCCCTAACAATGTCTCGATATAACGCCGCCAGCTTCCTCGAAACGATAGAAGCCTCAAGCTGACTCCAGGCTTTATCATAGTTATTCTTGCTCACTTCCCGGACAAGATCTGGCGACTCAATAAATCGACGTACTGCAGTCATAATTGAATTTTCATTGACTTCGTCGAGCAAAATGCCGTTTTCTGGCTCTTGCACCACATCTGGAATTCCTCCCGCACGAGTCGTAACCAACGGAAGAGCGGCCGCCATGGCCTCCAGCAATGCCACGGGACAGCCTTCTCCATAATAAGTTGGCAATACAAACAAATCGGCATTATACAATTGATCAGCTTTGTCCTCTCCGCTAACGAATCCAGCAAAATGGACTCTTGGTGTCAATTGATTAGCCACTACCCATTGCTCAAGATCTTTGCGAATTGCTCCATCGCCAGCGATTACAAGTTGTAACTTTGGATAGATCTGCGACAACTTTTTAAAGGCTTCTAATAACTCCAACACGCCTTTTTCCTTAATGAGTCTTGACAGAAACAGGATCGTTTCCACAGAGGTCTTTCTGATGTTACGCATCCGGATGCACAAATTTCCATCAAACATGGTCGTATAGACGTCGACTTTGTCTTCATCAATTCCAAGCCTTATGAGCTCCTCCTTGAACCGACTGGCGAGCACTAAGATCCTTGTGGCTTTGCGAAGAACATACAAAAACACCTTTCGACACCAAATTCGTGTCCCTATGCCCTTCGCAGTTTGATCTTCCCAGCCATGAAAAAAAACGACCAGGCGCATCTTGCGAGCTAGCGCGTTCATTACCAACAGGAAAGCCGCGTCCCGAATCAAGGATTTCTGATCAAGTGATGCATTTATCTGTGCCACATCAAATTTACTCCTTGCGAGCAGGCAAACTAACCCAATTACGTCATAGATTAAAAAGGCAGGTCGAAACCATCGTGCTCCAACCATCGTTCTTCGACCGATACGAAAGTGGCGAACATATATGTCATCAGGAAGGTTACATTTTAAGGTCTCGACGAAATTTATCACGCCCCCGCCACGCTCATCGATTCTTGCGAACATGAGCACGTTGACCTTAGGTGCTGGGGCGATCGAGCTCGAGTCGTACTCCATTAGATCACATCGCGATCGTGGGTTTTACTCGGTGTCTACTTATCAACCACTTGTTGGGCAAACTGTGGGAAAAGGAGGGCATCATACTCGTTCAGCATCCCATCGAAAGTAAACTTCTCCTCCACCAGGCGCCGCGACTGGCTCCCCATTACACTCCATGACTGATCGCGCACAATTTTTTCGACACAGTCAGCGAGACTTTCCCAGTCGTTTGGCGTGACGATGTATCCGTTTATACCAGGAGTAACCATTTCCCTTGCCCCACCAATATCAGAGACGACGACACATCGACCCATGCTCATTCCTTCCAGTATAGCGTTTGAGAATACCTCTCCCGCTACCGAAGGCAGAACAAAGATGTCAAACATGGCGACTGCGTCCCTCACATCATTGAGCTGACCGAGCAGGAGCACATTGTGCTCTATTTCTAAGCATCTTATTAGTTCCTCCATCTCACTGCGCGTCGGTCCATCTCCCACACATACTGTCCGAATGGGTAACCCCCTATCCAGCAACCGCCGTGTCGCCCTAAGAAGGACTTCATAGCCCTTTTCACGTCGAAATTGGGCAACGGTACCCAATACGACCTCCTCGGCCACAACGCCATTTCTAGATTTGATTTCAGCGATATGGCCGGCGGGTAGAGAAAACGAAAAATAAGCGGTGTCCACGCCGTTATGTATGACAATGGTTTTATCTAGCGCGCTCCGCCTGCCGATCCGCTTTCGCCACTTCGAGCGCTCACTTTCACAACCGAACACCACTCTGTCACATGAGTTTAGTATTAGCCGATAGAGCAAGAACTTAGAAGACGGAATTAGACCTTGCACACTGGACGTATTGATAGAAGCGTAGATCTTGGTATTGAGCTTTGCGCCGAGGAGGGCCGAAAAATGAAAAATAAGAGGATATTCGTTCACGCACAAGACCGCACAGAGTTTGTGTTCCACAATATATCGGCGATATCTCGCCATCGCCCTGTGATCAAAATAACTAGTACGATCGACCTCGAAAATTGACACCGTTTCTTTGTCCAGCTTGTCCAACAATACGCTTGGGGGACCAAGTGAAATCAAATGAACGGATCGGCCCCGCGCCGCCAGTGCGTTGGCGATATTGGTGAATTTCTTTTGTGAGCCACCAACATTCAACGAGCTAAGTATGAGAGCAATCGACGATTTGGCTTCCACCACCCGCAGGTCCACCAATCACCACAAGTCGAAGACTTTGCTCATACAGCGCAAATAATGGACAGTCCAATACATTTCATGATCCTGAGGTTACTCGCAATTTAGATCAAATCAGAATACCGGCGGAGACATCCGTCTAGCATCACCGTCGATAACACCGCGGTATACGTCGAGATACTGATCGGCGATGTACGACCAATCGTACCTGCTAGACTGTTGGTACGCTATATCGGCGAGACGCGCCCTCTCTCGCTCATCTGTTAGCAGCTTGTAGAGTGCTTCACTCATATCATCGGTATCCTTGTTCCTTACAATTAATCCACCACCGGTATCTCGAATGATGTCGCGGTTGCCCGGCACATCCGTCACGACCAATGGCAATCCGCAACCACCG
>JAOTYS010000095.1 GCA_029861795.1 Gammaproteobacteria bacterium
TTATCAGGCCATGTCGTGAGCTCGGGCGATAAGCGTTTGAAAGAGGGAGACGCTGTAGTGGTGTGCGGTGCGGGGCTTTCAGAAACCCACGACGGAGGTTACGCCGAGTACGCTCGACTGCCGGCAGAATTCATCGTCAAGCTGCCCCAGGGCTTGTCGGTATTTCAGGCGATGGCGATCGGCACCGCTGGTTTTACTGCGGCGTTTGCGGTGCAGCGCATGGAGGAAAATCATCAGTCACCGCAGTTGGGCTCGATTGCGGTTACTGGGGCAACCGGTGGGGTTGGGAGCATTGCTATCGATATTCTGAGCGCGCGCGGATATGACGTGGTCGCTTTGACTGGGAAGATTGAACAAGATGAATACTTGAGGAATTTGGGTGCAAGCCGGATCTTGTCTCGACATGATTTGGACATGGGTAGTCGACCTCTAGAGAAGATCCAATGGGGTGGGGCGGTAGATAACGTCGGGGGTGATGTGCTGTCGTGGCTCACTCGAACGGTCGCGCCGGGTGGAAATATCGCATCGATCGGGCTCGTGGGCGGAGTTAAACTTGAGACCACGGTGATGCCTTTCATTCTTAGAGGAGTCTCCTTACTCGGCATCAATTCCGTGTTGCTGTCTCCAGAGGTTCGCGATGCGGTGTGGCAGCGGCTTGCAGACGATCTGCGCCCGCGTCATCTTGAGCGTATTGCCACTCGGGAGATACCTTTCGCTGAATTGCCAGAGGTATTCGATGCCTACATTGCCGGCGAGGTGGTAGGAAGAGCCGTCGTAAAGATCGAAGGATGAGGGTCGCGGCCGAATAGCTTTAGTCTTGATGCGAAACGTTCAGGATAAAACGCAAGCGTTGAATCAGCGTCACACAGCTAAGTATTAATAGTACGTAGATGGCGATTGCGAGTTGGTCGAACAACATACCGAGACTGAGGATCAAGACTCGCTCTGGACGCACCACGCTACCGACAGTGCATTGAATCCCGACTGCTTCGGCTCGGGCACGCACATAGCTAACCAGGAACCCTGTCAGGGCGGCACTAAATACCAGGACCATGTCCAGCAGTTGTCCACGCTGGGCAAACAGGTAGCCAATAGCTATAAAGACTACTCCCTCAGAGACTCGATCCAGCGTTGAATCGAGTACTGCTCCTGTTTGTGTGCTTTGACTTGTGGCGCGGGCTAGGGTCCCGTCGAGGAGGTCCAAAGAACTGCCAAGCAAGAATACCAATGCCGCCCAAATCAATCGGTCTTGTGTGATGAGCCATCCTGATCCGAGGCTGAGCGCTGCGCCCGCGAAGGAGACCTGATTAGGAGTGATTCCAAGTTGGTCTAGCGATATCGATATGGGAATTAGCCAACCCCGAAGTATCTCTCCAATCTGTTCTCTAAGTGCCTCCATAAGCAATCGTCGTGTCGCCCCCACCCTATAACGTGTTTGAGCACTCAGTAGCTGCGCCTAATTTTATCCTATCTGCGTTGGTCTCAAACATCTTACAGGTAGAGATGGTTATTTATACGTTCCAGGGCTGACATCGAAGCTTGAGTTATTCGCCTAGTACGTCGATCGGCACAGTATATTGTCACGTCACACGAGTTAATTTACCTTAGTTTGCAATTTGCCCCTGTAACGCTTCAGCATCAGTGGTGTATATATAGTTTTGAAGTGTCAGACGATTATCTCCTGTTATCAGCCATCCCATGGGAGTGCTGATTATTCAGATTTGTCGATTTCCATCTATAATTTGATTAACGGAAATGTTTTGCTGCGACGTTGCTAGGGTTATAACGACAGAGAAGGGGGTTGCTGCACTATGTTAAGCAATCATCATACCGGTAAGTTGATCGCCAGTGGCGATGTCAAAGGTTTCTTTAAAGACTCACTGTCTGAGGTGGTTTACGGTCGAAATATTGAGGCCAAAGACGACACTCTTGCGTACTTGGTCAATCTTCTTGTTGCATTTACACGCGTTGATGCAGGATTTCATCGGAATTTCGATGGCGCAACGCTTAAGCCTCTAGCACTGCTCTACGCTGAAGCGGTAGAGGCTGCGTCGGATGAGGAACGACGCCAGGCATTGAGGCAGCTGGGTGATCTATCGCTATTTGTGGCAGGTGTATTCGCAGATTGTCTCAATCGCAAACTGGTTGACGTGGATTATTTTATCGCAATGGGCGGTAATGCTTACAGCTACCTCTCGGATACCATGCCAGACTCAGTTCGTGGTCGCACCTATAGCGAAATCTTCGAGGAACTGTCTTTAAAATTCTCTGAGTTTGTCGACGTGCTAAACGAATTTACCGACAAAACTAAACTAACCAGTAATGTCGATATTATGCGTCTTTATGAGCTTTGGCTCCGCACCGGCAGTAAGCACGCTGCGCGTAAGTTGCGGCGAGTAGGTATCCATGTCATGGAGGGCTCGATAAGCCGCCTTCATCACTAGTTCCGTTACCTCTGGGGATACAGCTATTCAACTAAATACCATCCAGAGAAAGCTCGAAGAGATCTACGAGCTTGACGTCAATCATGACGTGGACGATTTTCTGATCACTGACCGTGAGTTGGCTCGTCAACTCGACACTAGCGAGAATGTCCGTGAATCTCGTGAGAAGTTGTTAATCCAGTCGCAGGGCGACGAAATCGGTGTTTCTCTGTTTGTGGATGAGGATGTGATCACAAGCCTGGATCCGACCGATCCAACAATTGGATTGACCATCCAAAATATTGAAGAATTTTGTTTGGCATTGGAAGGCGTCAGTCACTTCTTGTATTTGGCATGGAACGCGCACCATCAGCGTAGCGTGACGCTTCTAGAGCTTGAACTTCAGGCGGAAGTTGACAAATACATAACGCTGGTCGACCTCTTGCAGCAAGAAGGCGATATGGAGGCGTTGCGCAGATTAAGAAATTGGCTGTTTGAGAAAGTAAGTTTCGACCCGAATCTCAGCGAAGAGCAACTCACACGCTATCGGGATGCCAACCATTACGCAGGGAAGTATTGTATGAACTTGGAAAGTCTATGTTTGAACGGTTGTGCGGATGAAGAATTGTTGCGACAACTAAGACGATTCTATCGGCTGACACAGGGGGAAAAGATCCACCTAATTCGATCGTCTTAAAGATTATCGAGTTAGAATTAACCAGTTGGGTTAGCCCCCGACTTGCCGCGTCGGGGGCATAACTGGTGGAGGCGGCGGGACAGCAATTCCACTTCTTTCGAAATGGGCTGGACTATGCCTTCATCCCCGAAGCTTCCGAGGATGCGGAGCGTATTATCCGCGGTTGCGAATCCTAGTACCCGCTCATCCATCCTGGACCAGCAGGCCTATGAGTCTCTACAGGGCAGGCCTGAGGTTGGCCCTCTTCCTACCCCTCGGCGTTACCATGCCGTCCTCTGTTAACCTGCGAGAACGCCAGCAGGCTTCACCGATGTGAGCCCCGTGTTCACCCTGCTCTTGCGAGCAGGGGCGACCCTATGATCGAACCCGCGTCCGAGAATCCTCCACGCACCGGTTCTACATGCTTAGTCTGTCTTTAGTTTTGACCGACCGTGTCTCGACAGACGGAGGCACTAGTCGGCGAGCCCGCTTAAGGTTTAGCGAATTGGTAACGGACGCACTTCTTCGCGATCCTGTGTGTGTCGACCCCTCGATTCCTACCCCACAGGCAAGCCAGGTGAGAGGCTAGCGGGATTAAGCCGCTAGAGCGTAGTTGTCGTCGTTGGCAACTAATAGTTTGCAGTTGGATTTACGAGGAACTCTGCACCTCGGCATGCTCCGATGGTTTCGCGATCCACGTCGAAACCATGTCGCCCCCTTTTACTACATCTCCAATGAATACAGTATACCTCTAATACTATTCCAAACAATAATTATATGGGTCTATTTCTTGGGAATTCAATAGATACAAAGCGCCGCTGAGATGCGAAGCGTGTGGATTCCCCGGCGGTTAGGTGACATTGAGTTCTTGCCTAAACCAACTTGCAGTTTGGTCAAGGCCCGCTGAGAGCGGCGTAGGGGTGTCGATGCCGAGCTCTTGCTGGAGCTTCCCTGAATCGATGGACGAGCGTTTCTGTTCTCCGGGTTTGGCGGAGCCGTGCCTCGCCTTACGATTACTATCGACTGCTTTAGTCAGTGCCGAATAAAGTTCGACAACCGAGGTCTCAATACCGGTTCCAACGTTATAGATGCGAAATCCGGACTGTCCAAGCGCTGCCATATTGGCCTTAACGACATCTTTTACGTGGACGTAGTCTCGAGTCTGTTTACCATCCCCATTTATCGTGCATTGTTTGCCGGACAATAAGCAACTCAGGAAAATGGCGACGACCCCAGCTTCACCATGGGGGTTCTGTCTTTCACCATACACATTGGCGTAACGCAGGCAGGTCGCGTCGAGACCATACTCACGATGGAAGTAGTAAAGGTATCGCTCAGAGGTGAGTTTGCTTACACCGTAGGGTGACAAGGGGCGAGTGGGGTGGTCCTCAGCGGCCGGAAAATACTCCTGGTCACCATAGATTGCCCCACCAGTAGACGCGAAGATTACTTGCTTCACATTGCAATCAACCGCAGCACTGAGGAGGTTTAGCGTTCCGAGAATGTTTACCTCGGCGTCAAATATCGGATCTTCAGTAGATCGCCGTACATCCATCTGGGCAGCCAAATGGTAGATAACGGTTGGCGCTTTCTCCTTGATGAGTTGTGACGCATCTTTCGAACGAATATCTATTTCATAGAACTCTGAACCATCGGGGATATTTTGTCGCCGCCCCGAGCTCAGATCGTCCATGATGACAGTGTGGTACCCCGCTGCAAGGGCAGCGTCTGCAAGGTGGGAACCGATAAATCCTGCACCGCCGGTAATCAACACAATTCGCTCGTGAGTATTTTCCATGTTTCGTCTCGTGATCAATCAAGCAACCCATATCCACAGAAATAAATTTGTTTAACGTATCGCATCATTTCATGATAGCTCAAATATAAGATCATGTCGTTGTGGCGGTGGATGAGGTTTTCATGCCCGTATACCGTAATGGACTTCTTTACAAGACCATCTGTCCTGATGGATAGCGCATCTACTGATTTTCTGTTTGCACCTCGAAAAGACTGGATGTGCAAGACTCAGCGGTTTAATTTCATAAGTCGTTGCTGTTCACGGTCCCATTCACGCTGTTTTAGTGCCGCCCGTTTGTCATGCTGCTTCTTGCCTTTGGCCAAACCAATTCCTAGCTTGACTCGACCAGACTTCCAGTACAGCGACAGCGGGACTAGTGTATAACCACGGCGCTCCACCGCGCCGACCAGATGGTTGATTTCTTTTCTGTGCAGCAACAATCTACGGGTGCGGGTTGGGTCTGGGTTGACATGTGTGGAGGCAGACGCCAACGGCGAGATATGTGCACCGAATAAAAATAGTTCCCCACTGCGGGCGATCACATAGGCCTCTTTCAACTGTGCCCGCCCTGATCGAATGCTCTTCACCTCCCAGCCTTGTAGTTCTACCCCCGCCTCGAATTTTTCCTCGATGAAATAGTCGTGTCTCGCCCTCTTGTTCAGCACGATAGTATTTGGGCGATTCTTTGCTTTGTTCATATTAGTGGCAATGGTGGTAGTGTTCCGAGATTAGATTCAAGCACAATAGGGTAATGGTTAAAACTCTGGCTATGGAGTTGGTCATAGTTCCGCGGACACGAGATTTGCCGGGAGCCCTGGACATAGAGAGTCTGCTTGACCACAGGTGTAGCATATAATGCGCTTCGTTGATGGTATTCGAGCGCGCATTTGGCACCGTTAGAGAAAAAGGAGCAGATTTGGTCGAGATCTTTTTTACTCTTGAGACAGTAAGGTTTGGTGTGTTTGACTGTCTCCATGGCGAAGCTTGCGATCCTCTCTAAGTTTCCATTTTGGCATACCTAATAGTTTGCTTGGGGATATTGTAGTGCGTTACGTTGCGCGTTCCGCTTCGGTTCCTTACGCCGCGAGCCAAATGTATGCGTTAGTGGCAGATATCCCCTCCTACCCATTGTTCTTGCCCTGGTGCAGAGATTCCCAAGTGCTATCGACGGATGGAGACCAGGTCGTCGCGTCGCTTGAAATCTCGTTTAAGGGGTTGAACAAGACGTTTACCACACTTAATAGGACCAAGCCCTTCGAGCTAATCGAAATGGAGTTGGTTGCCGGGCCGTTTAGTCACCTACAGGGTTACTGGAAGTTTATCGAGCAGGATCAAAACACCAGCAAGATATCATTGAACATGGAGTATGATTTCTCCTCTCGTTTCCTATCTGCTGTTTTTGGACCGGTATTCGGCCAGATCGCCAATAGCTTGGTAGAAGCGTTTCGGCGGCGCGCCGGCGAATTATACGGTTAGCGGGTCCGTGTTCAGAATCCTCACAGCTGCAACCATCACAACGTCTGATGCAGGCGAGCACTGATCAAATCCGTGTAGAGATTGTCTATGCTGAACCCGAAGAGCAGCTCGTGCTTACGCTAGATGTGCCGCGGGCAAGCACGGTTGGTGATGCGATCAGACGCTCAGGGATACTCGAGCGTCGTCCAGGCATTGACCTGAGGCGGGTCGGAATCTATGGACGACGCGTTACACTATCGCACACGCTGCAACCGGATGATCGTATTGAAATCTATAGGCAGCTTAAGGTTGAGCCCAAGAAGGCGCGTCGCTCCCGCGCCTCGGCACTGAGCAAGCATTAGTTTCTGGTCCTTTCTCAGAACCGACGAAAGAAGCCCTCGCCTTTCTTTTTCAATTTGGGTCTCACCGTTTGAGAGTCGGTGGCGTCAGCTAGGGCGCGCTAGCTTGCTCGCCAAGATGGCCCTCTAGCCGAATAAATTTGTCATTCTCAAATACTACAGTTATTCGATGCTGCTTTTTTTTGGATAGTCTTCCTGAATGATAGCCGTAATAATAGTCCCACCGGTCGGGGTGAAAAGCGTCGATCAGCATTGGAGTACCCAACACGAACCGAACTTCGCCAGGGGACATTCCTACTTTGAGCTCGTTAAGCATCTCCTGTGTCACCACGTTGCCTTGTTGTACCTCTACGCGGTACGGTTTGATGCAGGCGCTGGTGATTAGCATTACGAGCGCGATTGTTAGCGTCCCCCTCACTACATATGTACCGTTAGGAAATATTGTCATCGTAAGCTTGACTGCGTGGTGTGAGTCAGAAACAAGGCGGTGATCATATCCAATGTGCGAGTATGAGTATAGCGGGCAGACATGGAATAACTCAACGTATAGAAAAAAATACTGATGTCGATCTCGAGGGACTCACAGTCTGCGCAACATCGCTGTTTCGTCGCAGCGATGGAACTTGTAGCAGGTTATACATACGCCCCATATTTTCTCCGGTAAGCTTTCCTTGGGCACGATCTCAAATCCCAGCTTTCCAAAAAATTGCGGCACATATGTGAGTGCCATTAGCCTGCGAAGCCCTAGATCACGGGCCTCGGTCGCGATCCATTCGACCATTAGCTTACCAAACCCTCTGCGCATGTACGGCTCTGATACTACTAGGCTGCGAACTTCACCTAGATCTTCAGTGAAAACTTCCAAGGCACCACATACCACTGGTTCGCCATTGTGGTCTAGTACGAAGAAATCCCGCAGATGTCGAACAATTTCAGAGGGAGGGCGAGGTAGTAGATTGCCTTGATTGGCATTGGTATGCAGTAACGTATGGATGTAAGCAACGTCATCGACGGTCGCCGCGCGGATCACCGGAGCATCTTGCTGGGATGAACTATATTTGCTCATCCGGCGGCACGATGTAGCATCTCTTCAGCATGCGCCAGGGACTGATCGGTCAACTCTAAGCCTCCCAACATTCTAGCGATCTCTTCCACCCGTTGTGTGTCTCCGAGTTCATGAATTGTCACCTCTACATCATCGTCGGTGCGTTTTGTGACCAACAAGTGATGGTTGCCTTGAGAGGCGACCTGGGGCAAGTGGGTTACACAAAGAACCTGGCTACACGATCCCAGTTCGCGCAGGCGGTTGCCCACGATCTCGGCGATGCCCCCTCCGATCCCGGCATCCACTTCGTCAAATATGAGGGTTGGCACATTGGCTACACCCGCGGCGACCACTTGAATCGCGAGGCTGATGCGTGAAAGTTCTCCCCCGGACGCGATTTTCGACAGCGGGCCTATTGCCTGGGCGCGGTTTGTGTTTACCTGGAACTGAATACGGTCCTTGCCGTGGGAAGTGGGTTGCGCTGTAGCTTGCAGTTCAACAGAAAATTTGCCTCCCGCCATGCCAAGTTGGTGCATTTGCTTGCTGACCTTTCCACATAATTTTTTTGCCGCGCCTCTACGTTGCTGCGATAGCTTATTGGCGAGGGTATCGTACTTAGCTTGCAGTGATTCGATCTCATGTTGCAGTTGTTCCAGATCAGTGTCTGTGCTTTCGAATGAGGTCAGCTCTGTTTGCAGCTCTTGGGTTAAGCGAACCAGCCCATCTGGGGTTGTACGATGTTTGCGCGCGATGTCATGTAATTGTCCAAGACGCTGCTCGACCCAATGTAGACGCTCGGGATCCAACTCCACGTGAGACAGATGATGGCGCAGATGGGTTACTGCGTCTTCTATTCTTACCGTGGCCTCTGCAAGCAAGGCGACCACCTCCTCGAGACTGTGGTCGAAATTTGTGAGCGCCTCTAGACGTTGAGTGGCCCTCGCTAGTAGCTGACCTACGGTTCCGTCGTCGGCTTCATATAATGTTTGTGAGGCGTACTGAATGCCTTCGAGTAGTTCGTTGGCGTGGGCCAGACGCTTGTGTTCGTTTTCAAGTTCGACCACATCGTGCGGACCAAGCTGGAGCGCAGCCAGCTCGGCGCACTGATGACGCAGCAATTCAATTCGTGCGCGCCTGTCGGCCGACTCGCCAGATAGGGTTTCCATCCGGGTCTGCAAATTCCTGAGTCTAGCAAAGCACTGTTCGAGTTGTTTGATCGTTGCTCCATGACTGCCATAGGCATCGAGCACTTGTCGCTGCACTTGACCTTGTAACAACGACTGGTGCTCGTGCTGACCATGGATGTCCACTAGCTCGGCACCCAACTCACGCAGCATCTGAACTGGCACCGGGCGACCATTGATGAATGCTTTGGTTGCTTTGTCTCGGTACAGGATTCTTCTGATAACACAATTCCCGTCGTCATCTAATTCGTTATGCGTGAGCCAGGAGCCGGCGCTATGCTCCGGTTGCAACTCGAAGGTGGCAATAATCTCGGCCTTGCTGCAATCGGGTCGGATGGCCGTCGTGTCTGCGCGTGCGCCCAACAATTGGGACAGTGCATCGATGAGGATGGATTTTCCCGCTCCGGTCTCGCCAGTAAGTACAGTAAATCCTCCACGTAGCGATAATTCTAGATGGCGGACGATGGCAAAGTCCCGGATATATAACCCTGTCAACATCGACCTGGTCGTTTTTCGCTCCCCCAACCGAGCTTTGAGCGCAGCACGTCGTAGTGGTTATGCCCGAGCGGGCGAACGAGGCGCAGCGTGCGTTTAGCACGTTTTACCTCAACCCGTTCGTGGCCGGTGAGCGCATACTTAGTATGACCGTCAACGGAAACATGAGCGCTTTCATGTTCTCCATCGACAGTATCAATTTCAAAGGTAATAGTGCTGTCGCTATTCAGCACGATTGGTCGATTGCTCAGCGTGTGTGGGCAGATCGGTACAAGGGTTAGCGCGGGAATAGTCGGATGCAGAATGGGTCCCCCCGCTGAAAGGGCATATGCCGTTGAACCGGTGGGTGTAGCGACGATGACACCGTCCCCGCGCGAGCTGGTCACAAATTCACCGTCGATATAGGTCTGGAATTCCAGTAGTCGGGCGAGCTCCCCTTTGCTGACGACAACGTCGTTAAGGGCGGTACCCGAGTGAATGGACTTGTCCTGGTGAACCACGTTGAGATCAAGCATTATCCGCGCTTCAGTGTTGAACTCTCCCTCAAGAATGCGGTCGATTTCCGGGTACATGTCATCTGCGGCGATGTCAGTGAGGAACCCCAGTCTCCCAAGATTGACCCCGACTAGGGGGATGTCGTGTCTTGTCAACTCCCGCGCAGCATGCAGCATAGTGCCATCGCCTCCTACCACGATGGCGAGGTCGATCGAATCGTCGCTATCCCAACCGCTGCCGGATTGTCCGCGGAACACTTGCAACCCACGTTTTTTTAGGTGGATGGACAGATCGGCCAATGTTTGGCTAACGTTTTCGTCGTTGTGTTTGCCATACAAGCCGATCGTATGAAACGCGGATGCCATGGATCTCGTTCGTATCATTTGGCGGGTAAACCTAGCACGGGCGGGACGCCAGGCCAATCTCTGGTGAAACGATTCTTGACAGTAGATATGGAGGTTGATAGCGTGAATACTGGCACTCCGAGAGGGGGAGTGCTAGTCTGGTCGTACGATTTGATGGGTGCACTCTTATGACTCTTAACGCGCGCGCGGAGATATTACTGAAGACACTGATAAGGCGTTACATCAGTGAGGGTCAACCGGTGGGCTCCCGCACGTTGGCAAAACAGGCCGGATTGGAGCTCAGTCCGGCCACTATACGCAATGTGATGGCTGATCTTGAAGAAATGGGGTTGGTGAGCTCGCCGCACACGTCGGCCGGTCGAGTCCCTACCGAGCTAGGCTATCGGGTGTTTGTAGACACCATGCTGAAAGTGAAACCGCTCACCGAAGAAGCCTTGGGGGAGATGGAAGAGAAGCTAACGTCTAAACACGATCCGCAGCAACTACTCACTGTGGCGTCAGATCTACTGTCACAAGTGACAAGGTTCGCTGGTGTGGTTCTTGTGCCGCGCACCGGTCAAGTTAAATTCAAGCAGATAGAATTCCTCTCGTTATCACCCAATCGGGTTCTCGCGATACTGGTAACTGAAGATGGACGTGTGCAGAATCGGGTAATTGCTGGAGATCGAGGTTATGCCCAGAGTGAACTGGTACAGGCCTCGAATTACTTCAATCGAACCTACTCAGGAGATTCTTTGTCGGAGGTGCGTCGCCGGCTGTTGGGCGAGATAAAGCGGGAAAGTGACGAGATGCACAGCATCGTGAAGACGGCGGTGGAAATGGCGCAAGAATTATTTGAAACAGATGACTCGGCTGATGAAGATTTGCTTGTAAGTGGTGAAGCCAATTTGTTGGATTTCCCGGAACTGTGTCAGATTGAAAAGCTGCGCCAGCTCTTTGACACCTTTCAAACTAAGCAGGATCTTCTCGATTTGCTGGATAAAAGCCTGAAGGCCAGTGGCATTCAGCTCTTTATTGGCCACGAGTCTGGCTATGAAGCACTGACAGAGTGTAGCATCGTCACCTCTTCCTATGAGGTGGATGACCAGCTTATCGGCACCTTGGGCGTTATCGGACCCACACGAATGTCTTATGAAGACGTGATCCCGGTAGTCGATGTGACCGCCCGCCTGCTTGGTAGCGCACTCAGCGCTAAGTCAGGAGACCGACTACAATAACGCCGCACACACCCTTGAAAGTGGTGCTGTGACCCCCATCTGTTGGCATAGTGCACTACGCGCGGGGTTGAGGTGGTGCGATCACTGCACTGGCTCGCGTGAGTGAGCTTACTTATGTTGCGTACATAACGTTCATGTGAGTATTGGGAGGCAACAGCGGAAGTATGAGTACTGCACAAGATTCTAACACCCACGACGCAAAGCTCGCTGAGGACGAATCGGCGAGCGCCTCGACCACAGGACAGCGCGAGGACGTTGCAGACCAGAGCCAGCAGCAGCCCGACCAGCAGGATCAAACCGCGACAGTATCGGAACTCCAGGCTCAGTTGGCGCAGGCCCTTGAGCAAGCCGAGCAACACAAAGAGCAGTTTTTGCGAGCCAAGGCTGAAGTAGAGAACATTCAGCGCAGGGCCACCAGCGATGTCAGCAACGCCCACAAGTACGCGATTGAGAGGTTTGCTACAGAGATGCTATCGGTTAAAGACAGCTTGGAGTTAGCGCGCGCGGTAGAGCTTAAAGGCGACAACAAAACTGCGGTGAAGAACATGCTGGAAGGCCTGGAGCTTACGCTAAAGCAGATGGATAGCGTATTCGAAAAGTTCTCCCTAGAAGTGATTGACCCGGTCGCAGGCGAAAAATTTGATCCCGACAAGCACCAAGCGATGACCATGCAGGAATCGCAAGAGGTGGAGCCCAATCACATCTTGTTGGTGGTGCAGAAG
>JAOTYS010000537.1 GCA_029861795.1 Gammaproteobacteria bacterium
GCAGTACATGCGGCGAAACCTCGGCGAGCAAATGCGTACATAAGATATCGCCAGTATCCAATGCGTACATCAATGCGACATCAAACTCGTTGCTTTCCAGACCTCTAGTGAGTTTTTCCTGCGTGCCCTCGAAAAGTTGGAAAGTGACACTATGATCGCGTAAGAAATCAGCCATCAGGCGTGGCATAAAAAACGGACCCAACGTCACAAAACAGCCGAGCCGCAAACACTCGTGTTCAGTATCGCCGTCGGCGGGCGCGACAGATTCAGCAAGATCAACCGAACGACCGTAGGCGCGGTTAGCATAGATCAATGCGCGCCCAGTATGGTAATAGCGAATATCTTTAACCTCACCGATAAAAATATAGTGCGAACCAAATTGAAAGTGCTCGCGGATCGCGCAATCAAAATTGACTAGCGCGTTTGTGAGCGCCGGCGAACCCGTAGCGCCGCTCGTCCATTCCGCACCGGAGAATCGATCGCCACCGGGTGCCTTGATGCGGCCCGCAAAGGTATCCGAGACATACGACTGATCATCACGCAATACGTTGACACACATCACGCCATTTTTGCGCAACGCCTCACACGCTTTACTCTGGTGGTGCACGCACACTAGCAACGATGGCGGGTCCGCGGACACCGAGCACATGGCGCTGACCGTCAGTCCCGCCCGGCCCTGTACGCCCTCTGTCGTGATCACTGAAACCGTGCACGCGGCGTGGCTCATTCCCTCCAGAAAATCGTTGCGTTCCACCTAGTACTCCAATCATCAGTTGGTCAATCGGCGGTTGACGTCGGGAGGCACAAGCTTAACACCACAGTGTTCAAGGAACCTCTGTATAAGTCTGCACTACACCGAAACGCAGGATGCCCCGGCGTCGGGCTGATTAGGCGGGTCAATCGATAACTCGAAAGATCTCCCACCGGGTCGACCCACTGACAATCAGTGGTTCCAGTTCCGCGACATACTGCTGGTGATCCGAGTGTTCGGCTAGAGCATCCCACTGCTGTTGCAGCTCTGCCATATCGCGAACGCGCACATCGACGGTAACAAGCGCCTCTTCGGCACCCACACTGCCCGTCATGAGGACGTGATCGGTTTGACCGATTTCCTTTCCAATTTTCTCCCACCACTGTTTGATCTTCTCGATGACCTGGCCTTTCATGCCGAACCGGGCTTTCACATGCCAACGCGCTACCATCATAATGTCACCTCCTGCAGTACTGTTGAATCACTTAGGGGTTAGCGAAACGGGCCTCCCCGCTCCTGAGTTGTCGCGCAAACGACTCGTAAACACATTACACCGATCGGCGTCCAATGAAAATGGGAACAAGGTGCCATTCGACGAGCAACGCTCAGGGCCGCTTCGAGGATGCAACGGAATGGTACACGGGCACGGCAACTCATTGGATTTTGCTTTCCCTGAGAACATAAACAAACTGATAACAGTTCCAACGGATCTCACAATTGGGTTGTTAGTGATATAGACATCGATTTCACTGGCGTATAATTCACCAATCAATCACGGAGAGCGCATCAACCAATGGAACGTTTCCTTGTCGCCAGTTCCACAGCCCGCGAGTGGCAGGCCGCCGTCGACGAATGCCTTGAGCGATGGGGAAAGCAAGCTTTCACTCAGAAGCTAGGATTTATCTATACCACCGATGCGCACAGCGAAAACCTTGGTGCAATTGTCAGCCGCTTGCAAGCCAAGAGCGGAGTGCCGCATTGGGTTGGTACGACCGGTTTAGGCATCCTTTGTGCCGACCAAGAGCATTACGATGTTCCGGCAATCAGTATAATGATTTGTCGCTTTCCGGAGGATGCTTTTCGAGTATTTTCAGCAATTCACGGGGGCTTCGAGGAGTTCGACAAGGCAAATCACTTGTGGTTGGAGAACAATTTCGGAAACTTCGCTATTGTCCACGCCGATCCGACTAACCCGAAACTACAACAGCTGATACCCGCGTTCAGCGAGAAACTTAACGGTGGATTTCTGGTCGGTGGTCTCACGTCTTCACAAAGTGGCAACGTACAGATCGCCGACCGTGCCACTTCGGGCGGTTTATCAGGGGTGGTGTTCTCTGACAAGGTGCCGGTGGTAACGGGACTGAGCCAGGGATGTTCGCCACTCGGCCCTGCGCACACGATCACTCAAGCCCAACGCAACATCGTTATCACCATAGATAATCGGCCGGCCGTGGACGTATTCACCGAAGATATCGGCGAATTGTTGGCTAAGGACTTAAGTCGCGTCGCCGGTTATGTGTTTGTCGGGTTCCCGGTCGTGGGTTCGGACACGGGCGACTATGTAGTCCGTAATCTGGTTGGCATCGATCCACAGAACAAAGTGCTCGCTGTCGGTGAGTTGCTGAGCACTGGCGACCCCATCATGTTCTGCCGGCGCGACAGTGAGACGGCTCGAGAAGATCTGGTGCGCATGGTGCGAGACGTCAAGCAACGGACCGCCGGCGCGGAGCCTAAAGGTGCCGTCTATTACTCTTGCCTCGGGCGTGGGCGGTACACGTTCGGCGAAAACTCGGAGGAAATAAGGACAATTCAGCACGAACTCGGTGATGTTCCATTGGTGGGTTTCTTTGCCAACGGCGAGGTCTCACATAACCGTCTTTACGGGTACACGGGAGTATTAACCCTATTTGTGTAACGTGTTTCGGTCTAAATCTTTCTAGGAAACTAGCGATTGGCAACAAATCAGGCCACAACCAAAGAGGACGATATGGAGCCACACCCGGTTGCAATTATTACTGGAGCAAGCCAAGGAATCGGCAAAGCTTGTGCCATTGGATTATCGCAAGCCGGATATCGACCCGTGTTAGTAGCAAGAACAGAATCCAAACTACGGGCAGTAGCCAATGAGATTCAAGCACGGCTTACAACGGGTGAAATACAGAAAACTATTGTCTACCCGCTTGATGTGACGGACTATGCGAAAGTTCAACAGTTCGTAGCGGAGATTGACAATCAATTCGGAAGAGTAGATTTGTTGGTCAATAATGCGGGAATTTTGAGGCGGGGAACATTAGATGTTTCAGTTTCCGATTTTGAACAAATCATTAAGACCAACCTTGTTTCCCCCTTTGTGCTCTTGAAAGAACTGGTGCCACTTATGAAGAAACGCGGGAAGGGCCATATCTTTAATATTGCCTCCCGCGGGGGGAAAACAGGCTTCGCCGGAGAAGGTGCCTATGACGCTTCCAAGTTTGGCATCGTGGGTCTTAGCCAATCGTTGTGTCGGGA
>JAOTYS010000538.1 GCA_029861795.1 Gammaproteobacteria bacterium
CGCTATGAAGGCACAGATTCATCCTTGCTTGTGAACTATGGAAACCGCAAGCAAGTAATCGAGACTTTCGAGACAGTGTATCGAGGTCGATATGGATTCTTGATGCCTGAAAAAGAATTAATCATTGAGGCCCTGAGCGTGGAGGCCATCGGCAAGACCGAATCTGTAGAGGATCCTGAATCACCGGCCGTCGAACATGATGAGCCAATTAAGGAATCAGCAAATACTCAGATTTATTCAGCCGGTGCACTGCACGAAACACCAATTTATACAAGAGAGTCCTTGCACCCCGGTAGCCGCATTCAAGGTCCCGCCATTATTGTCGAATCGACCAGCACCACAGTGCTCGAAGTCGGTTGGGCGGCGGAGCTCACAGCAAAGCAACATCTCATACTCAATCGCGTAACGCCGCTGCCTAAAGGTGAGGTGGTGGGCACATCGGCAGATCCGGTCATGTTGGAGGTATTCAACAATCTATTCATGTCCATCGCCGAACAGATGGGTGCGGCACTGGAGAATACGGCATATTCGGTGAATATAAAGGAGCGCCTGGATTTTTCTTGTGCACTGTTTGATCCCACTGGAAACCTGATTGCAAATGCGCCGCACATGCCAGTGCACTTAGGTTCCATGAGCGAGTCGGTGCAAACCGTGATTCATAGTCGCGGCGACTCGATGAAGCCAAGCGAT
The DNA here is from genome assembly GCA_029861795.1 of Gammaproteobacteria bacterium. The sequence goes on from JAOTYS010000538.1 coordinate 691, forward strand.
GCCTATGTGCTCAACAATCCCTACAACGGAGGCACTCATTTGCCCGACGTGACGGTGATAACACCGGTGTTTGACGACGCCGGAAAGGATATCCTGTTTTATGTCGCCTCCCGCGGTCACCACGCCGATATCGGTGGCATCACACCGGGTTCAATGCCGCCTGATAGTCGTCACATTGATGAGGAGGGGGTGTTGATCGATGATTTCGTGCTGGTGCAACAAGGACGATTCCGCGAGAGCGAGATGAGAGACTTGCTAAGCTCTGGCCCTTACCCAGCGCGAAATATAGATCAGAACATTGCTGATCTACGTGCTCAATTAGCAGCCAATGAAAAAGGGGTACAAGAGCTACATAAGATGGTTGCGCATTTTGGATTAGACATCGTCCATGCCTACATGCAACACGTTCAGGATAATGCGGAGGGCGCAGTAAGGCAGGTGCTTGATGTGCTCAAGGATGGACACTTCTGCTACCCATTGGATGATGGGAGTCAGATCGAAGTCACTGTATCCATCGACAAAAATAAGCGCCGTGCTGTTATCGATTTTACAGGCACTTCTGCACAACAGCATTCCAACTTTAACGCGCCCTCTGCTGTTGCGCGGGCTGCAGTGCTCTACGTCTTCCGCACATTGGTGGACGACGATATCCCGATGAACGACGGATGCCTTAAACCACTAACCATAGTAATTCCCAAAGGATCTATGCTCAGCCCGACCTATCCCGCCGCAGTTGTGGCCGGCAATGTGGAAACTTCACAGTGTATGACCAATGCATTGTATTGCGCTCTGGGTGTATTGGCTGGTGCACAAGGCACCATGAATAATTTTACATTCGGAAACGATCGCTATCAGTACTACGAAACAGTGTGTGGCGGCTCCGGCGCAGGCCCCGATTTCGACGGAACAGATGCGGTGCATACCCACATGACCAACTCACGGCTCACCGATCCCGAGATATTGGAGTGGCGATTTCCGGTGTTACTAGAAGACTTCAGAATCCGCTCTGGTAGCGGCGGCACAGGCAACCATCAAGGCGGCGACGGCACCATAAGACGCCTACGGTTTTTAGAACCCATGACCGCAGCGATTCTCTCCTGTCACCGCAAGGTACGCCCCTACGGTCTTGCCGGCGGACACGCGGGGGCCGCGGGCCAAAATTATATCGAACGTGCAGATGGCACCGTCGACCAGCTCGAGGGCACTGACAAAACAGAAATGAATGCTGGAGATGTCTTCGTGATTGAGACCCCAGGCGGTGGAGGGTACGGACGTTCTTTCTAGGGGCGGGCACTAACAGTGATGCTCGGCAGCGGGACCCGAACATTGAAGTCAACTCGCCTTCAGCATATCCGCAAAATACTTAATGCCAAATAGCCTCAAACGCAGATGGCCACTCGTGGTCGTTCTGACAATTACTGTCGCGTGCCTATCTCTATCTTCTAAGCAAACTTCCAGCGTATATCCTGGAGCTTGGGAAACCGAGATCGCCGCCTATGAGGCGCAAGACCGCATCAGACCACCTCCCGAACAGTCTATTGTTTTCGTTGGTAGCTCGAGTATCCGGCTCTGGCGCACACTGGCCCGGGATATGGCGCCGATGCAAACCATCAATCGTGGCTTTGGTGGGGCCACGCTGGAAGATGTCGTCCATCACGTAGACCGCATTGTGATACCGTACAAACCGATCGCCATTGTTTTATTTGCCGGAACCAATGATGTCAGCGGGCCCAACCCAAAGAGTCCGACGGCGGTGGTGGAACGCTTCACTCGCTTTGTCGAATCGGTCTACTCTAAACTTCCGAATACCCCTATCTACTACATTGGCATCACACCAACGCCGACAAGGTGGCCACACTGGAACATGGCTCAGCAGGCAAATCGAATGATCGCTGACCACACCAATACTGACGACAGACTACACTACATCGACACATCCGTCGGCATAATAAACAAAAATGGGAAACCCAACACCGACTTGTTCCAGGCCGATGGCCTTCATTTGAATCAATACGGATACGCCATATGGAGCTCAATCATCAAACCACAGCTATTGCGCAACTTATTTGAGGACAGCATCCAATAATGGGTAGTTAGCGCGCGGACATCAATAAAGGGGAAATACGCGGAAAGACCATGCTAAAGGCTACCCATTTGATTGCAAAACTAGCGGCGGATAGCGACGAGAGTAGCTGACGTTACAGCTTACCGCGGATATTAAGATCCCTGCGGCAGGCTGTCTCCATAACGCAGACATCATGGTAAAGTAAGCCTCCCAACAACAATCAAGAGCACACAACATGACAGTTAAACGCCTACATTTAGGGCCCCGCATGAGCCAGGTCGTCATCCATGGCACTACGGTGTTTACCGCAGGACAAGTTGCCTTGGATGCACCCGGCGCCTCTGCGGCGAAGCAAACCAACGACATTCTCGCCCGCATCGATTCGTTGCTGGCTGAAGCTGGTACCGACAAATCCAAATTGCTGACGGCCAACATTTGGCTGAGCGACATCAACGATTTTGACGAAATGAACTCAGTCTGGGATGCATGGATTGATCCAGAA
>JAOTYS010000539.1 GCA_029861795.1 Gammaproteobacteria bacterium
GGTCGCGGAGTGGTTGTTTGTTGCGGTCCGGGACGAGAAGGGGTAGGACTCTTGGTTGAGACAGTCGATCTGGCCATTATCGCTCTCTACTTCCTTGGTTCACTCGGAGTAGGTTATTGGGCGAGCCGCCAAATCAAGAGTGCCGATGATTTCGCCGTCGCTGGCGGCCACCTGAAATTCCCAGTACTGCTCGGCACGTTGATTGCCACTGCGATTGGCGCGTCCGCGACAATGGGGAGAGCAGGCAAAGCGTATGAGGTTGGTATCGCTATCTTCCTCGCGGGCATCGCGTACGCCGTAGGTTTGTACCTTTTTTCCTATCTTGCGCCCATTCTCAAACGTATGGGCATATGGTCGGTGCCGCAGGCACTGCACCTTAGATATGGACGCGCGTTCAGGGTTGTTGCCGCAGTCATCATTATCATCGCGCTTGTCGGCATCTACGGCGCACAGCTAATTGCCTTCGGCGTCGTCGTCGTTTCTCTGTTGCCCGAATCCGGGGTCAGCTATGAGCAGGCGGTCATAGTCGCTGCGATTATCATGGTCGTCTACACGACACTGGGCGGTTTGCTCGCCGTTGCGTATACGGATCTTGTGCAAGCTATTATCATGATTATCGCCGTGGGCATTATCCTGCCGGTTCTCGTGGTTATGGACATGGGCGGCCCACAAGTCGCGATCAATCATCTCGCGCCCCCAGCCGGCGATTGGCTTGGCGGCATGACAGTCGTGTATATGCTGTCGATCTTCTTGATCGACATACCGGTTTCTTTGCTGGACGTGTCCCTTTGGCAAAGAACCGGCGCGTCGAAGAATGTGCGACACATACAATCAGGTGTGCGCATTACCGCTATGGCCTTTGTTGTCTGGAGTTTCATTGTCGTCTCGCTCGGCATTTTCGCGTCGCACCTGCTACCAGGACTGGGAGATACACCTGCCGGAGCCGATGGGGCGGTTCCGATGCTTGTCATCGAGTATATGCCGCCGGTCATCAAAGGCCTTTGCCTTGCAGCGCTGTTGGCGATAATTATGTCTACAGCCGATACGGTGCTGCTCATTGGCGGCACCACAATGTCGTGGGATATTGTCAGTCAGTTCCGGGGCGACACCGATGGCGAATCGAAGATTAAGATTGCACGCTGGACGGTGGTTGTCACCGGTGCGATCGGGGCGCTATTTGCTATTTACGTGCGAGACGTGTTTGAGGTCTTGTTACTGGCCTTCGCGATTTACGTGTCTGCATTGTTTGTACCGACGATGCTGGCCATATTCTGGAAAAAGGCCACGACTGCCGGTGCTATGACATCCGCCATCGCCGCGTTTCTATCTGTGACCTATCTGTACATGCGGAAATTCGCCGGAAATCTATCCGAGTTAATAGAGCCGGTCGTGGTTAGTCTTGCCCTCAGTTTGGTCGTTATGATCGTCGTCAGTTTGATGACATACCGCGAAGACACAGCCTCGGAACGGCTGATCGATCGAGCGGGTGGGTGACTTTACTACGGTACTCAGGCAGTAGCTCAAAAAAATATGCGTAAGCCTAAAAGGCGACTAAGCATTGGAGAAGCAGTTTATGTCGTCCGTTGTTCGACATGATAAGTCATTGCAGATAATCGAGATTGTGTACGACGGAATGCTCACATCCAAAAACCTTGAGGAAAGCACCAGCGACGGCATTACTCTCAATGTGGAATTGGGTATTAATAACGTCCTGATTGATGCCGCACATATGGACTCAGCCGCGTATTTCCTAGAAGTGCATGACCTGCCACTGCAATATGCTGAATCTGGCCTTAGCCGAAAAGTCCGCATCGCGCTAGTAATGCCGAGGACAACTGTGGCACGAAGGATCGCCAAATTCTATGTGGACGCGTGCATTATCCACGGTTGGACAGTAAGACCGTTCGAGGCGCGCGAGGCGGCTATCGAGTGGTTGACCTCCTTCGAGTATTCTCGACTCCAAAGTGTCTGAATAGCGGCCGTGAATTTCCCAGCGCCTGCTCCCCGCTGTAAGCAGGCTACCTTATTGGCAATTTCAGTGATGATTGACTGACCGCTTTCGGTGACACCGGACAATCGATCCCGGGTCGTCCCAAGACTGGTGCAAGAAGAAGTATCGACGATACAGCCCAGAGTTCAAGCGTTATGCTTTGAAACGAGCGAGCGAAGATGGCGTGACGGACAAGGGGGCTTTGTAAAGGATTGATCTGGAAATTGGGAAAACTGGTCGGGGTGAGAAGATGGGCGCACCGCTTCGCGGTGACGCCTGTCGTCGCGCTCCGCGCTCCTCGGTGCGAACTTCTAAATCAGTCCGCATATCCTCCCAATTTCATCAAAAAACTTCTCTCACCTGGGGTGAGAGAGAAATTTTTCTCGAAATTGGTCGGGGTGAGAAGATTCGAACTTCCGGCCCCTGCCTCCCGAATCCAGGTCTTGGGTGTTAACTGATTGTTTTTGTTGATCGATCAGGAGGCGGTCACGGACAAAACTGCTTCCCGCAGATTCGTCCGCCTCTGGTCATTAACTTTAACCATATTCCCCTTGTAGATTCCTTATGAGTTACACGCTGTGGAAATATCCGATTTTGGCTGCGTAACTCAGAAACGCCTGTCCTTCTGGCAAGTTGAATCTGCCGATTCACGCTCGAATGAATCACCAAAAAGTGAAAACAAGATAAAGCGCGACGATTGAACAGAAGGGACAGCCAGTTCAACGCATAATAGAAACCCGGCCGCTAGCGGGGTTTTTTCCAGAAGATGTCGCGCCTGACGATTACTCGGTCGTGATACCGGCGTCTTCCATCATCACCGGGAAGCTGTAGCCGGCGCCAAAGTCCTTGTTCAGGATAATCGTGCCAGTGAGTACCACAGTCTCGCCCACAGCCGTGGTGGCCTCGCTGGTCACGGTGAGGTCGTTACTGCCATCGGCCGCATCGCCGGAGCCGTCCTGGATATGGATGAAGTTCTTGCCCAGGATACCCTCGTTGTACTTGACTACCTTGCCGCGCAAGCTGATTCGCTGGTCGGTCAGTGCGTCCTTGTTGGCGTACACGTAGGCGATGTTCTGGCCTGGCTCGAGCTCGGGTACTTTGGTATCCGCAGCTTTTGTTTCTACGGTGCCATCGAAACTCGGGTGTCCGGCTGGTAGTGCACTACCGGTACGACCCTCTGGCAGGGCAGGTGCCGACAGGTTTTCCAGCGCGCCAGCAAAATACACGACATCGAAAGTACGGTTCAGGCTCTTGCTTTCGAACTC
>JAOTYS010000540.1 GCA_029861795.1 Gammaproteobacteria bacterium
ACATCGACCGCGCAGGCAAGTGCATCCACCACACTGGCAAACTCGACCAGGGCCCCGTCTCCCATGAGCTTCACCATACGTCCGTGGTGCGAAGCAATAGTCGGGTCGATCAGTTCCTTGCGGTGCACTTTCAGTCGGGCCAGGGTGCCTGACTCGTCCGCCCCCATCAGACGGCTGTAGCCAACGACGTCCGCATACAAAATGGCGGCGAGTTTGCGGGGGAGATGTTCAGACTCCATACTGTGCTACTCTGGTAACCCCGCCTTGCGCAGATTCTCTAGTGCCCGTTCATTCAGTGCCGGGTCTTTGTAGAAACATATTCCCGCCCTACCTCTGGTGAGCGTAAAAGTCGGGTCAATGCTGAGCACCTTCTCTGCAGCAGCTTTAGCTTCGTCCAGCAGTTCGGCGTCGGCCAGGACATTAGCGAGCCACACGGCAGCCAACGCAGAGTCGGGTTCGTGCTTGATAGCCTCGTTCAGTGTACTGACCACCAAATCTCGCTTACCCATGAGGCGGTAGCTGTCAGCCAGCACCATCAGATACCACGCGTGGTAAATCGGGCATAGGCGCATCGCTCTCTTGATCGGCTGTATGGCTTCCTTTGGTTTATTCAAACCGTTCAGCGTGTACGCCCATAGGGCCTGGGCGTCAGCATGGCTGGGGGCGAGAGACGCGCCCTTTTCCGCCATCTGGACGGCCTTGTTGTGCTCGGCGCAAAACATGTAGACCACGCTCAGAAGCGAAAGGGCGTCTGGGTCAGTCTCATCAATATCGAGCGCCTTTTGCCCGGCTTCCATCGCCGGCTCGAGCGATATTTCCGAGGACTCGCCCCATCCCCAATACGCATCAATCCAATGCGTCCATCCGAGCGCTACCCATGCGAGGGCATAGTGAGGGTCGATTTGCAATGCTTCTTCAGCCAACCGACGTCCTTCCAGGTTATCCTCTCTGATGTGTCGGTCGATGAGTTCCATGGCACGAAGTACGCGTTCCCTCGCTTCTATGCTATTCGTTCCCCTTACCCTAAGACGTGCTTGCTCACCGTAGGTGAGCTGAACTTGCATTTCGAGAGTGACCTTCTGAGTGATTTCATCCTGCACCGCAAAAATGTCGTCCAACTCCCGGTCGTAATGCTCCGCCCATAGGTGATGCCCCGTCGTCGTGTCTATAAGCTGTCCCGTAACTCTGACCCGGTTACCTCCCTTTCGAACGCTGCCCTCCAACACGTATCGCACTCCCTGCTCTCGCCCAACCTGTTTGATATCGACCGCCGTACCCTTGTAGACCATGGTCGAGTTTCGCGCGACGACGAGTAGTCCCGATATCCGTGACAGCGATGTAATAATGTCCTCAGTAATACCGTCGCTGAAGTACTCTTGCTCTGGATCACCACTCATGTTGGTAAACGGCAGCACCGCAATAGACGGCTTATCAGGAAGTTCCAAGGTCGGCTTTTCGGAGGACATCACTTTCTGTTCTTCTCCGGCATCCACCACCACACGATAAGCTTTCACCGACTCGGCTATGTTCTTGACTTGTTGCTCACCCATGGATTCGTAACCAAACGACAGTTTGTTGCCCACTGCCGTGCGTACCGACTCCGAAATGCAAACGCCCCCTGGTTGAGCAAGCCCTTCAAGCCTTGCTGCTACGTTCACCCCATCACCATAGATGTCATCACCCTCAATGATGACATCCCCGAGATTGATCCCCATGCGGAACTCGATGCACTGCTCGGCGGATTCATTCTGATTACGTTCGGCCATTCCCCGCTGTATTTCGACCGCACAGGCGAGCGCATCCACCACACTGGCAAACTCGATCAGGGCCCCGTCTCCCATGAGCTTCACCATGCGCCCGTGGTGCGAAGCGACAGTCGGGTCGATCAACTCCTTGCGGTGTGCCTTGAGTCGTGCCAGGGTACCTGACTCATCGGCACCCATCATGCGGCTATAACCCACCACGTCTGCGTAGAGAATCGCGGCGAGTTTTCGTGGCTGGTTTTTAGGTTCCATTAGATTTTACTCAGGCAGACCTATTATCTTTCGGGCGGAGACTCTGTTACGTGGCGAATCATAGCGTCGATGATTGGATTGGTATTCAGTACATGTATGGTGATCTCAGGATGCCGATTCGCAAAGATTCGAAATATCTCATCGGCAAAACCCTGGCCTAAGCGCTGCGTATCTCTGAAATCGAATTCGATCTCGCGGAATTTCTCTAAGTTAGCAATGAGGCGTTTTGCTTCTGAGCGGGAGATATATTCAGACTTTAATAGCTTTACCAAGACTGTGGTTTTTTGGAACTGGTAGTCATACTCCTCCGGGGCAAAACGCGAGAATACGTCTTCTCTCAATATTCTCGCGTCACGTCGAAGCTCAAAGTCGACTGTCGTGCCCTTTCGATATCGGGGCTCTGATACGAATACGTCGTCCCGGGCCCGGTCCCATTCTATCTGTATTCGATGTGAACGGAGCACAAACCTATCGGCCATCTTGGCGGTGAAGAAAATTCCTTCGCCGGTGTGCGCTTCGGGCATGGTCGTGGTTCTGCCCTTCAGCAGTTCGATCATCGCCTCATGTTCGTCTTGTAGGCCGAACTTATCGGTAATAGAGCGGAACACTCCAACTCCGTCGTCTCGAATCTCGAACGCAATTTTTCCAGCTTCAAGGCGAACAAGCGTCCGACATCGCTCGGTTTTAGAATGCTCAATGGCATTGTTCAACATTTCTGTGAAGGCGTAGTGAACAATGGATTCTACGTTGGTAGATAGAGCGGCTCTGAGATTCAACGTGGTTGCAATCTCTTCGTAGACACGACTCTCATCGAGCCCCGAGAGCATCAACGAGCGGTTGAAGGCCACAGCCGCCGGTGCCCGCTGATGGTGGTAATAGCGCGCGCCGCGTGTAGACCCAGATTTGACAATCTGACCCGAATCGATAAGCGCACGCATATGGACGTTCAATGCCTGCCGGCTTATACCCAATCGGTCACACAGCTCCTTGCCGGTAGCGGAGTCGCGCGCACTAATGTACTCGAGAATATTTTCCCTTGTTGGCATGCAGGAAGCCGCGCTACAATTGTCAATTAATTGTCAACGATATAATATTATCATAGTCAACTCGCTTAGTCTGATTGTCAACTAATTGTCAATAATTATTATTAGCTCTTGTCAATCTTGTCAGGCCCTAGATCAACATCCGAAATGGACGTGAACTCTCGAGCAGTCGCTCAGATTGCATCAGCCCTAT
>JAOTYS010000541.1 GCA_029861795.1 Gammaproteobacteria bacterium
GACAGTAACAAGGTGGACCTGACCTTGCCTATCTCACTCGCCTCAGCAGCCACACTGCGGCCGCCAGAAATATCAGTAACGGCATAGTTGCCCCTAGAAACGGCGGCAGACCGTACACCAGCGCAATATTACCAAATCCTTGGTTGGCAGCGTAAAACCCCAGTCCGAGCATGATGCCAAAGAACAGCCCGCGGCCCAGTCCGCCGCTGCGCACCTGCGCAAAAACAAACGGGACCGCTAGTATCACCATCACCATGGTGGACAGCGGAATCACAAGCTTATTCCAGAAGGCGAGCTCGTAGATGGCGGTCTCCTGATTATTCTCCCGTAGATGACTTATATACTGCCACAGCCGCCACGCCGAGAGCTGATCCGGCCTGATGAGAAAAATAGATAGAATCTGGGGAGTCACCGAGGTGCGCCACACCGCACGTTGGATCTGTTTAATATCCGCCTTGCGCTGATCTACGAAGGTCTGGCTGACACCCGCCAACTTCCAGTGATCGCGATCAAATTCACCTTCATCGGCATAGACCAGCGACCGCAGCCGACCTTCCTCATCGAACTCGAACACCCTTACCTGCAGCAAGGTCAGATCTGGCAAGACTTCTCCAACGTTAACGTAGGTGGTGTGGTCGCGCAGCCACAGGCCGAAATTGGTCTGCTGCTGAATGTTCTCTTGCATCGCCTGAGCCCGCCCGCGTTGCGCCATGGTCTCACTTTTAGGGGTAACAAATTCACCCACCACGATCGCAAGCACAACCAACATCGACCCGATCTTTAACACAGAAACAACAATGCGAGTCACTGGCACGGCACTAGCACGCATCACCACCAGTTCGGAACTCAATGCCAGTGTGGACAGACCCAGGATGGCACCCAGCAACGCCGCCATGGGGAATAGCTCGTAAAGAGTTCTTGGGGTAGTCAGGATGACATAACGAATGACCTGTAACATTCCATAATTGCTCACCCCCAGATCACCCATCTGGTCGATGAGATTGACGAAGGTAAACAGGCCGAGCAATACCGCAAACGACACCCCAGTATATGCCAGTATGGTGCGGCCGATATACAGATCAAGGATACGCATCAGTGAGTAGCACGTAGACCCAAGCGCGGCAGGATCGGTTCGTTGCGTGACCGACGCATAAAGAGGTAAATCGCCACGCCAAAAAACAGGGCGTGCACCCACCACAATCCCAGGCCGTGGAAGAGCTTGCCTTTGTTCATCCATGCCGCTGCAAAACCCATAAAATTGGTGTACAGGAAGTAAATCAGGCAGGCCATCAACATGCTAGGTAACCGACTACGACCGGCTTCCACGTAACTGAACGACAACGCGAATAGCACCAGAATGGGTATGGCGATAGGCTTTGCTAGGCGCCATTGCCATTCTGCCCTAATGCGAGGATCATCGGCCCCAAATACATCGGGGGTGGATCTGCCCGCCAAGGGAAGGGAAGGGGTTGGCACAGGCCCTTCCCGAATCCGCAACCTATAGGTCTCGAATTCTAGGATGCGATAGTCAGGCTGCCCAGGATTGCCCTCATAACGGGTGCCGTTTTTGAGCACCAGGAATCGATCACCGGTCAATTCATCCTGTTGTTGGCGTGCGGTCTTGGCGACCACCACACCTTCCTTGCTGAGGGCGTTGTTATAGACAAAGACATTCTTATACTCGTCCGCTAGCGCATCGTATTCCTCGACAAAGTACACCCCCTGACCCTTTCGCGTATCCATGAACACCCCAGGCACGACCCCACTAATCTCAGAACGATTTTTGAATTCTTCTTTAATGCTTAGCGCTGCACGCACCGACAGCGGCGAAAGGTACATAGAGAACCCAGCAACCAGGACCATGGCAAATGCCACCACAATCGCCATGGGCCTAAGGAAATGGCTAAGCCCGATGCCACATGCGGCAATCACAGTCATCTCGTTATCGCGGCTCCAACGCCCTAGCACCATGAGCACAGCGATGTAAATCATCAGCGGTAATATCACATCCATGTACGTCACTAATTTGAGAAACAATAGCACCAGAACACTGTCTACTGGAATCCCGCCCTGTGCTGCCTCGCGCAGAAAACCCATCACCCGTCCGACAAGGAAAATGCTCAGGATGACCACCGTCACAGCACCGCTGGTGTGAAGTACCTCCCTAATCAACGCACGGTCAATAATCAAACCGGACCCCTCGATAGACTTTGACAGCTTAAAAACGTTCGTTGGACAATCCTGAGCCTATTCATTGCACAAGAAACATCCATGCGGGATACCGATCAAATGCGACCACAAAGCCGCTTGTTACGATCATGGCCCATGATAATATGGAATTGGTTCAGCGCCGCTCAAAGGTGTCCCCAGAAGTGGTTAGGCGTGTTTTCATGGGCGGCACCAGCATATCACTCCGCCGGCAGCTTTAACCATGTGATCCTGCACCAAAACTAATAGAAGGAGCGCGAATGGATTTTTCAGTCAAGTCAGGCAGCCCAGACAAAGTTCGGACTCCCTGTGTGGTGGTAGCCGTGTTTCAATCACGAAAGCTTTCGGCGGCGGCCCGGGCACTAGACAAGGCGACCAGAGGGTCAATCTCGACGATAGTGCGCCGCGGTGATATAGACGGCAAGCCCGGAAGTACATTGGTGTTACCCATAACGGGGAAACTCGCCTCGGAACGCGTGCTATTAGTGGGGTGCGGCAAGCAGGGACAGACTACGGCGGCGGAATTTCGGCGAGCGATGAGCGCAGCCGCGTCGACGCTGCAACGACTTGAAATCTCTCAGGCTTCGGTTTTCCTCCATGAGATTGACGTCAAGGGGCATAGCATATCCCGGAAAATCCGTCATGCAGCGGAAGCAGCAGGGTGGGTACTCTATCGTTTTGATCAACTCAAAAGCGGCAAGAGTCAGCCAGCCCGATTACGCAAACTGACATTCTGTGTTAGCCAACGTAGCGACCTCCGGGCGGCGCAACACGGTTGTGCCCAGGGCAGTGCGATCAGCGCCGGGGTGAGGCTCGCGCGTGAACTGGGCAATCTGCCCGGAAACATCTGCACGCCGAGCTATCTCGCCGAACAAGCCAAGTCTCTGCAGAAATCACATGGACTGAAGACCACTGTCCTTGAGCAAAAGGACATGGAGAAACTGGGAATGGGAGCACTCTTATCTGTGGCCAAGGGCAGTCGCCAACCGCCCAAGCTCATCGTCATGGAACATAGAGGCGCTAAACGGGCTGACCCTCCG
>JAOTYS010000542.1 GCA_029861795.1 Gammaproteobacteria bacterium
CCGCCGGCCCGATCTGCAAGGAGTTCGTGTAGCGCATAACGTTGTGCAGGACGTTTCGATGGTTGTCGAACACGCCTTTACGCGGGCCGGTGGTGCCGGAGGTGTAAAAGATGTAGCAGAGCCGTTCCGGCCCTATGTCGAGCCCCGGATCTTCGTCCGCATCAGTAGCGGTCAAGTTGGTGATGTCCAGCACTTCGCCGGAGCGGCCGATGACGCTGTTGGCCAAGGCGCCATGTGGCGCATCGCTAACAATTAAGCTCGGCCTGCAATCGGAAACGACTTGCCTAAGCTCACTTTCTGATTCGTTGGGATCGAGTGGCACATAGATTTTGCCGGCCTTCAATGTGCCGAGCGTCGCCGCGACCGCCGCCGCGCTTTGCCGGAACAACAAGGTGACAGGCTCCTCGCCGTCGCCGCGCAGCCGCAATAGACCCTGCGCGATCCGGTTGCTCCAACGGTCGAGTTCAGCGTAGGTATATCTATTGTGACCGTCGCTGACCGCGATACGCGCCGGCCCTACCCGCACCTGGCGATCAAACAGCGCCGGGATCGACGCCTCGATATCGGTCCTGTCAAACGGGACGAAGTCTTCCACCACCTGCCTCTACATCTCCACCGATTCCCACGGATAAGAACTATAAACCCCATGTCTGGTGGTGAAAAGGTTGTTGCCTGGGCATGAGGGTGTATGCGATCGGTGTTACTTGACGACTTATGCAACGGTTTGCCAATGCCTGTGGCTTCGAGGAAAAAGAGCATTTACTATTCCTTTGCAATGTCTACGGTGAAGACATTGCCGGGCGTCCACCGAAGAACCCGAGCACAAGATCATCGACATGATGGAGGCCTTGAAAGCGAGCATCGCGGCGGGCGGTAAGGCTGGCGCCGCCAAGCGCAAGCCTGCAAAGCGCGCCGAGAAAAAAGCAGGGACTGGAAAGAAGGTCGCCAAAGGCGCAAGCTAACCCTCTCACCCACTGCCTGCCAAAAGCAGGCAGGCGTGTCTGTAGTCTGTATGAGCGGATATACCACTCGAGAGGTTACCGAGCTTCTAGGGATCCCTGCGTTCCGGGTCCGCGCACTTGCGCGTGCAGGATTGCTGCACCCGACGAAGACAACGGGAGGGCGATACCGCTTCTCGTTTCAAGACGTTATCTTGCTACGCACCGCCAAAGGGCTAATCGAATCCGATATCCAGCCACGCAAGATTTGGCGAACCCTGCGAACACTGAAAGGACAACTGCCAACAGGTCAGTCGTTGACCGCCGTGCGTATTGTTGCAGAGGGAAACGATGTGTTGGTTCGCGACGCCACCAGTGTATGGCATCCGGAATCCGGTCAGACCCACTTCGATTTTTCGGTGTCAGAGCTTGCTCAGCAGGCTGCACCCATTGTGCGTCGTGCGGCCCACAAGGCCGATCAAGATCCAAATTCCAACGCCGATGATTGGTTTAGCCTTGGATTTGACTTTGAGATGGTCGCGGCAATGAACGATGCGACACGTGCCTATCGCCGCGCACTGGAATTAGATCCAAATCACGCCGATGCACATGTTAACCTTGGGCGGTTATTGCAAGCGGAAGGAAACGTTTCCAATGCCAGACACCACTATCGAAGTGCAATGGAGATATCGCCGAATGATGCTACAGCCGCATTTAATCTTGGCACGGTGTTGGAAGATCAGAATGATCTCAAGGCGGCGGTAGACGCCTATACACAAGCCATCGAGCGTGACCCTGAATTTGCCGATGCGCATTACAATCTCGCCAATGTGTACGAACGAACAGGCGACAAGCGCGCGGCCTTGCGTCATCTCGCGCGGTACAAAGCGTTAACGGCGTAACAATTAGTTTTGACCGGCTAGTTGCAAGAATTGCGCAGCCAAGTTGGGTCCCGTAGCCTCGTCCTCGTGTTTGAAAAACACGAAGGCGTGATCCCATCCCTGTGAGCCGATTTGCTTCATCCAGCTTTTGAGTTGAGACTTAGAGTACTCCACTCGACGCAGACGAAGGTAGCCCCAATCAGCGGTGCTGATTAGTGGGGTTTGCGCATCGTCACCCGTGTCTGCGATGCATAACGCAAAGTTACCCGCTTTAAGCCGCTGGTAAATGTCGTCGTCAAACCAGGAGATGTGGCGAAATTCGAACGCTGCGGGCGTGCCCTTGGGCACCAAATCTAAGAAGCTCTGGAGCCGCTCTGAATCCTTACGCAGAGAAGGCGGCAGCTGAAATAAGATCGCACCGAGTTGCTTTCCCAGCGATTGTATCGTATCCAGAAAGTAGCCGGTCTCATCAGAGGTTTCTTTGAGACGTTTGATATGGGTAATACGACGGGTAGCCTTAACCGCAAATCGGAAGTCAGCGGGCACCTGCTTTACCCAGGATTCCAGTAAGTTTGATTTGGGTACTCGATAGAATGTGTTGTTGATCTCTACGCTGGGTAGCTTTTCTGCATAGAATTCCAGCATCTTATTGTTGGGGAGCTTCTCAGGATAAAAATCTCCCTTCCATTCCTTGTAGCTGAATCCGCTGGTTCCGGCGAGAATCTTCATTTCAAGCTTGGTGCCCGTGCTTAAAACAACTGTAGCTGGGGATTGTCCTGCTTGGCGCGGGCTTTGCGCTTGCGGTGTAGGCTGATCTCCAATAGCTGTTGTTCAATATCTTGCAAGAAAGGCGACACTTGGCGTTGCTCTACTTTGCCACGCCACAGCGGTTTGCCCGCGTGGGATAAGAATAGACGCTGTTTCGCTCGAGTCATGCCAACATAGAACAAACGTCGCTCTTCCGCGAACTCGTCCCGACTGAGCGAGTTGTACCAGGTGAGAGGGAGCAGGTCGCACCATAGGTGTAGGCGTAGATCTCGGCCACCACCTGAAGGCCCTTGCCGTATGCGGTATCGATCATCGCCAGAGCCGCAGGCGTCAAAGCGAGGGTCTGCGCGGTCATGTGGCAGACGATCAAGCCGCCACCCGCCGCTGCCACGGCAGCCAACTGTTCTTCAATACCCAAAATACCTGTGGTGGGAGGGTTCTGACTGGAGAATCGACCGTGAAGCGAAACAAAACGGCCGTACTTGCCGGCAAGCTGTTGTGCGCCATAAGACTCCTGCGGGGTCGTCCCGTCGACCATGTAGCCGGGCACATGTCCTATCCCCAGAGCGCCCTGTTTCAAACCTTCGTCGAGGAGTGAAAGAATCTTCTTGATTTCAGCATCTGTCGGTACTTGTGTTGACCATGACATGTCGGCATG
>JAOTYS010000096.1 GCA_029861795.1 Gammaproteobacteria bacterium
GGCCACACGACAAGGCACAAATAACCCCGAAGCCGATCTTGACTATGGTCGATTTTTATGTGTACGTGATCGCGTCGACGAGGGAGTCGTGCATCTCAAAAAAGTATTGGATACCCCGGCGTACCCGCGGCTTGAGATCGTCAATATGTATATCGGCGAATGCCTGATGCGTAAACCTGATTACACAGCAGCAGAATCTTACTTTCGCGCGGCGCTGGCGGTCAATCCGCGACTCACAGGAGCCTTGTACAATATGGCCACGCTCATGTATGAAACTGGATCTTATCTTTTGGCTCGAGCGTACTTGGAACGGTACTTTGAAATCGGTCGCGAAACGCCTGGTGCCTTGCTGTTGGCCGTAAAGACTGAGCTGCAGCTCGGCGCCGATGACTTGGTAGCTACCTATTCGTCGCGGTTGCGGACACAGTTCGCAGGGTCAAAGGAGGTGCAAGAATTGGAGCAGTTGGATGAATAGTTTTCAGCCCGGCGTGCGCGACAAAGTGAGGATCCCCACTCGATATGACACTACAACGGTGTGTCTTAGTGTCCGTTAGGGCAGTGGTTGCGAACCTGAATTTATTGCGTTCCCTTTGTTAGATCTGCGAAGCCAACCGTCAAAAACGGGCTCCGAGTTCCACGCAATGTACACCCGAATGAAGAATGGGTGTGGTTTGATAATGCCTAGGTTCAATGTATTTGCGTTGTAGGATTGGACAATGGAGCTGATACAAGCCGTTCGTGGAATGAACGATATCCTACCTGGCGCCGTCGAGGCTTGGCAGCGCTTAGAGGATGTCATTCGTGAAGTGATGGCCGAATATGCTTATCAGGAGATTCGAATACCGATACTAGAACGCACAACATTGTTCGCCAGATCCATCGGCGAGCAGACCGACATCGTAGAGAAGGAAATGTATACCTTCGACGATCGAAATGGCGATAGCCTGACGTTACGCCCCGAAGGTACTGTTGGTTGTGTGCGTGCAGGTGTACAGCACGGCTTGTTTCACAATCGTCAGGTTCGTTTGTGGTATTTAGGACCGATGTTTCGGCATGAGAGGCCACAGAAAGGTCGATATCGGCAGTTCCATCAGTTTGGCGCGGAAGCCATTGGGTGGGACGGACCAGACGTGGATGCCGAATTAATTTTCACTGCGGGTCGTGTATTCCACGTATTGAATATAGAGGGCGTGGAGCTTGAAATTAATTCACTCGGGTCTCCCGATGCGCGTGCTAAGTATCACACGTACTTGGTTGATTACTTCGAATCGCGACGGGATGAACTGGATGCTGACAGTCTGAAGCGGTTACAGCGCAATCCATTGCGAATTCTGGATAGTAAGAATCCAGAGATGCAGTCGGTAATTGAGCAGGCGCCTGTTCTGATAGATCATCTCGACGACGAATCGCTGCGGCATTTTGAAGGTCTTTGCCATTGTCTCGATGACGCGGGCGTTCCCTATCGTATTAACCATCGACTCGTTCGTGGACTGGATTACTACACTCGCACGGTATTCGAGTGGGTCAGTGGTGCCCTGGGGGCGCAGAGTGCAGTCTGCGCTGGGGGGCGTTACGATCGCCTGGTGGAGCAACTCGGCGGTAGACCGACTCCTGCAGCAGGTTATGCTCTGGGTCTGGAACGATTGGTAGAATTAATGAGATTATCTGCCGGCGACCATCGGAGTGTCCCAGATGCCTATTTCGTCACAGTCGGTGAAGCGGCGGAGCTGCGGGCGGTGCAGCTTGCGGAGTCGTTGCGTGACCAAGGTTTTCGTATTCAAAGCAACTGCGGTGGCGGGAGCTTGAAGAGCCAAATGAAACGCGGGGATCAAAGTGGTGCGGGATTCGCGATCTTGTTGGGAGAACGTGAGATGCAACAAGGAGTGGTGAGTATCAAACCTTTGCGGTCTGACGCGCAGCAGGAACTTGTGGCTTTTGACCAAATTGCGACGGCATTAGGTACAAGGGTATCGCAGTGTGGCGAGGGCCGTGTGCGCTCCACCAAACATCCTGTTCGGGAGTAGCATAGGTAACGATGGATCCGCATTTTTCAGACGACGAACAACTTGCAAAGCTCAAAGACTGGTGGAAGCGCAATGGCACAGCCATTGTCTGGGGCGGTATCCTTGGAATCAGTGTGGTGGTGGGGACCACGGGTTGGAGATATTACTTGGAGCGTAGGGCCGAACAGGCCTCGGGGCTTTATCAACAAATGCTGCGGTTGGAATGGGACGGGAGCCTAGATGAGGCTAGCAGTAAGGGATTGGAGCTGCGCGATGGTTATGCGAAGACGGCTTACGCGGGAAAATCGGCGTTGATATTGGCAAAGATCAAATTCAATCAGGGCGAACGTGATGCTGCCATGAAGCAACTCAAATGGGCTATAGATAATTCCACCGAAACAGCGACGCAACATGCGGCGAGATTGCGGCTGGCATACCTGCTGTTGGACGAGGGTGAATTGGATGAGGCGCGGACGTATCTAGACGTTCAGGAAACGGGTGGCTTTCAGTCAGAATATGAGGAGCTGAGCGGCGATCTATATGTCGCCGCCGGGCAGTCGGCTGAGGCGCTATCATCCTATCAGCGGGCGCTGGACACGCTGCCCGTTGGGTCCAGGCATCATGACATTCTTAGGATGAAGTTGGATGACGTGACCACCGAGAAGCAGTAGATCATGAGAAAAATACTGGTAATCACAATGACGTTGTTGTTGGCAGCTTGCGGTGGGGGCAAGAAAAGTGCTGCCGAAGATGATCAGTCCCGGCCCGCAGCGCTGCCTGAGATACAGCCAGAGGTGACGCTCAAAAAGTTGTGGAGTCGCAGTGTTAGCTCCGATACTAAGGAGCTCCATGTTACTTTGGTCCCAGCGCTGGTTGACGGAATTGTATACATGGCTGATCACACTGGACGCATCACTGCGACCGATGGTGTGACCGGAAAGTCCGTGTGGCAGCAACGCTTAAAAGTGGAGATTACCGCTGGCATTGGTCATGGCGAAGGATTGATCTATATAGGTACCGGGCAAGGTGCCTTGATTGCCATCAATATGGAAGATGGCAAAGTCCAATGGGAGACTGGGATACTGGGCGAAGTGTTGGCGCCACCGATGGCCGATGAAAGTATTGTAGTGGCGAGGACAATAGACGGCAGGGTCTATGGACTGTCTACTTCAGATGGCGAACAACGATGGTCCTATCAGCGCGAAGTTCCTAGTCTGACATTGCGCGGCGATTCAGCTGTATTGGTGGATCAGGGAGTGGCCATAGCCGGGTTCGCCAACGGCAAGGTAGTCGTTAGCGATTTGGAGGCTGGAACTTTGCTTTGGGAAATAACCGCAGCCCATCCCCGCGGACGCGATGAAATTGAGAGATTGATTGATATAGATGCACAGCCATTATTGGTAGGTAGTGTATTGTACGTTGGCGTCTACCAGAGCCAAGTGATGGCGTTAGCCCTAGGCACGCGTCGCATACTGTGGACACGAGATCTGTCGACGTTCCGGGATATTGGGGCAGATAATGACCGTGTATATGTCAGCGACGACCAGGACCACATCATGGCTTTGAGTCGGCTAACGGGCGACGTCTCGTGGAGTCAGGAAGGACTCCACCAGCGCGGGCTTACACCTCCTACCGTTGTTGGCGATTATGTCGTAGTCGGTGATTTTGAGGGATATGTTCATCTCCTAGATAAGGGCGATGGTCGCTTGGTAGGTAGAATAAAAGTCGGTGGCGATGGTGTCAGCGCAAAGTGTCTTGCGCAGGGCGATACACTATATGTAATTACACGGAAAGGGGTTTTGTCCGCGCTGAAACTAACAGGCAGTTTATGAGTTAACGGCACAGCTTCTGTGCCAGTTTGGCGCGAGTCCTGAATTGGCATTTTATTTGGGCTCGCTAGGGTTACATCTCATTCCACATATCCATGATTCCAGTTATTGCTCTTGTGGGCCGACCCAACGTCGGCAAATCCACTTTGTTTAACCGTCTCACTGGAAGCCGTGACGCTTTGGTTGAAGAACGCCCCGGAGTAACACGAGACCGGCTTTATGGGCTGGGTCGCTCGTCACAACGAACGTACTATGTGGTCGATACTGGCGGTGTAGCGTCAGCTGAAGCAGATGACATTCAAAAGAAGTTAAACAACCAAGTTGATGCCGCGCTGGAGGATTGCGACGCGATAGTACATGTGGTTGATGGGCGCACTGGAGCGCTTCCAGAAGATTTTGATCTTGCCAATAGAATTCGTCGTATGACGAAACCAGTATTCGTCGCCGTCAATAAATCGGAAGGAGTATCCCCCGAGGTCGCGTGCTCTGAGTTTCAATCTTTGGGCCTTGGTCAGCCCTGGGCTGTTTCTGCCTTGCATGGCGATAGAGTGGCGAAGCTGATTGAGGCAGTACTATCCAGAGTGTCAGATGCGGGGACCGAGCGAATTCCTGAGTCAATGCCGTATGTGGCCGTAGTGGGTAGGCCAAACGTTGGCAAATCTACCCTAATCAATGCATTGCTGCGGCAAAATAGAGTAGTGGTTGCGGAACAACCCGGCACGACACGCGATAGTGTAAAGATACCTTTTCGTTATGACGGTGATAACTATGTACTGGTGGATACTGCGGGAATGCGTCGGCGAGCTCGCGTGCAAGATAAGCTTGAAAGTTTTTCGGTGCTAAAGACATTACAAGCTATTGATCAAGCCAATGTCGTAATTTTCATGCTAGATGCGCAATCTGGTGTTTCAGATCAGGATGCGACTATTGCCGGGCTTATAGAGGACAGCGGTCGCTCTGTGGTGTTGTTAGTAAACAAATTGGATAACCTGACGGCCTATCAACGCAAACGAATGCGACTCGATATAGACCGAAAACTAAGGTTTCTCCACGATATAGAACCCCAGTGGGTGTCCGCGCTACATGGCACTGGTTTGTCCCGAATCATTCCGGCGGTGCGCTGCGCACATCATTCGGCAATGAAATCATTCACTACGTCAGAGTTGAACCGATATCTTGCGGAGGCCACCGCGGCGGTGCCGCCTCCCACCGCAGGAGGTAGGCGAATTCGTCTCAGATATGCGCATCAAGGTGGCAGAAATCCCCCTACCATAGTGATCCACGGAAATCTGGTCAGCCGTATCCCCGAATCATACCGTCGCTATTTGGCAAACTATTTTCGTCGGCATGGCGGACTGACCGGCACACCCGTGAGAGTGCTGTTCAAGCAGAGCGGGAATCCATACCGAATTATGGGTAAAAGGCCTAAAGTTGGTGCTCCTTGACTTGCGGTGAGCACGAATGCGTCGACACATGTGGTCGACGCAGGACTGTATGAGTTCGAGAGCTCAAGATCTATTATACAATACGGTATTGTTCTGCTGCGCGTGCAGATAGGAGAATGAAGGAGTCTGATTTCCAACTGATTCCTTGCAACAAATGAACATTAGTATCACAAATGAGATTCTCACGAAGAAGCAAAAAGAGATGCTCGTAGTGATGACTGCCCTTTCATTTATCGAAGGGAATGCATTAATGACAAACGAGCAGCTAAATGATGCGAAGAGGAGTCTTCAAGCATTGTTTATCCGAACGAGTGGTCAAGAGACCATGCTTCGCAAGCTTATCGAGATATTAAAGATCAACAAGGATTTGCATCAAGCGTTTAGTTCGATTTCCATGATTACTACTCAGATTTCCATGGGAACTGAAACAGTCGTCAAGAAGATAGACTATCTCAAGCAATATTCGAGTCGGTTGCAACTAACTCCGCAGGAGAGTACAGACTTTTTTGGGCCTTTTTTGTCGTTTACCCATGGATTTCAAGAAAGCGTGCGGGAGTTTAGCAAACATATGTCGAGATACCTCGAGTTGCGTGAGGAAGAAGCGCGCAGGACGCATGAGTTTAGGATTGCGCAGGAAGCGAGTAAAAGGCTTAAGAAGCGCTTATCAAGCACCTTGGGTAAAGAGGCGCAGGGAGAAGTAGAGGAGAATATCCGCACGGAAGTACTAGGTACCTTTGATTATGCTGAAGCCCGAGATCGTTTGGAAGAAAGCCGACGGGAATCTAGAGTGATGGCTAGGCGCATTAATGGAGTGCTTCAACAGATGAAGGCCATGTGTCAGATGGCTATGAATCCGGACATGCGTGATAAGGCCGATTCCAGGCCAGTTAAACATAATCAGTATGTGGATATATTTGCTACGTTTTCCAGCGCGCTGAAAAGATATTCCAGACTCGGACAGATCAAGGATTTCATAATCGATTACTTTAAGCTTTATCAGCGTGCGTACGGCATGTTTGCTTTGGACTTTAATAGTTTTAATCAAGCGGTTGAGACGATCTCAAACAATACCGCAGAGTACTTCCAGTCGAAGCAGGAAGACGAAGACATTCGCATAAAACGAGACAAGCTTGAAAAGCTAGAAGGACTCATCCCATTCCTGGAAACTGCAAACGCGCATATTATCGATCAGACGGTTGAGAATTTTTCGAGATTCTCTAGGACGCTATCTGATATCATTTCTCTAGATCAAGCTCAGTGGGCCCACGTCAGTGAGCAACTACTCGTCGCTAAGGTTGCGGCTGAAGCTGATTTGACCACAAGATTAGGCGAATAGTCAGGACCAAACCCAATTATGTTGAGTTGAGAGGCACCAATCCGGTGCTGCGCCCATTGTGGGTCTGATTCTGGCCTCTTAGGTGCACTTCCTGGGATTAGATATCAGTGTCTGCGTTAGTGTCCCAAGGCAGGCTGTGCACTGAATGAAACGCAACTTAGACAAACTTACCAACGTTTCATATGACCTCATTGTTATTGGTGGGGGGATTTTCGGAATTTGTACCGCATGGGAAGCGATACTCAGGGGTTTATCGGTTGCTTTGGTCGAGAAAGCGGATTTTGGGCATGCCACCTCTGCGAGTTGTTTCAAGATGGTGCACGGTGGCATGCGCTATCTTCAACATGGAGACGTTGTGCGTCTTCGAGAGTCGGCGCGGGAACGGAGCATTCTACTGCGGATCGCTCCCCATTTGGTCCATCCACTTCCGATAGTAGTGCCGACGTATGGGTATGGGAAGAACAGCAAAGCGTTTTTGGCGACGGGGTTGTTTCTTTACGACTTGCTCACCTGGGATCGTAATCGACACATCAAAGATCCAGATCGACAGATTCCGCTGACTCGGTTGTTCACCAGAGATGAGATATTGCATCATTTTCCAGGTATCGAGCGACATGGTTTATCCGGAGCCGTCGTTTTTTGCGATGGGCAGATGTATAGTCCTCAGCGTTTGGCCTTGTCGTTCTTGTTGAGTGCCGCAGACGCTGGGGTGACAGCAGCAAACTATGTCAAGGCCGAATCCATTTTGATCGCGGACGATCGCGTTATAGGAGTTAGGGCGCAGGACTTAATCACGGATCGACATTTCGAGATCCGGGGCCAGACCGTGCTGAATGCAGCGGGACCTTGGACTGAGGGACTACTGAACTCCGAACATAATCTTACCCTTAAGCCTCGATCCACGTTTTCTCGAGATGCTTATTTCACAACCCAGCGCTGCTTGCACCAAGATCTGGCGCTTGCGGTGCAGGCCCGAACCCGGGACCCCGATGCGCTTCTTAGCCGTTCGGCGCGACACTTGTTTTTGGTTCCTTGGCGGGGCGGTACTATTGTCGGTGTGTGGCACGTGGTACACCAAGGCGGTCCGGAACAATTCGCTGTCACGGAGAATGATCTCAAGGGCTTCCTAGATGAGATCAATTGGGCGTATCCAAGCCTGAAATTGGAGTTAAGTGAAGTCAGCAGGTTCGATGCGGGCTTAGTACTATTTGGAGAGAATGATCCGGAGGTCACCGATCTTAGCTATGGAAAGCGATCTCGTATTGTGGATCATGCGCGCGAACATGGCGTGGAAGGACTGCTCTCACTTATTGGAATACGCTACACCACTGCTCGCGGAGACGCGGAAAAAGTTGTGGATTTGATGCTCCGCAAAATGGGTCGAATGGCGCCTCGCTCCAACAGCGACTCGACGCCAGTTTACGGAGGAGATATCGAAAATGTAAGTAGATTGATCGAACAGGCGATCGATAGATGGCGTTCTCATCTGGATCCTGAGGTGATTACCGAGTTGGTGCGACATCATGGAAAGGAGTATCAGCGTGTCACCCAGTACCTGGCGGAGGAACCGAAATGGAGTGAGCGAATTGGGAATTCTAGTGTCATCGCAGCCGAGGTGGTGCATGCGGTACGTAGTGAGATGGCACTGACGCTCAACGATATTGTGTTTCGTCGCACCACATTGGGCGCAACCGAACATCCTGAACTTGATGACATCGCGGCGTGCGCCAACATAATGGCCCATGAAATGGGATGGGACGCCGGCCGAACTCGCGCTGAAATCAAGGCTGTGGAGCAGTCGTTGCGGGAGAATTGTCCTGCTATGGCGCCAAGCATGGATACGCCTCAATGAATATTTTGATAACAGGCGGCACGGGATTCATAGGCTCAAGGATGGCGCTGAAGGCTTTGGAGGCCGGTCATCTTGTTCGCATCCTCGGAGCGGAGAACACACCTGCAGAGAAGTGCAATAGAGGTTTAATTGAATCTAAGGGAGTGGAAGTTTGTTTGGGTTCGGTGACACAGTCAGCCACAGTGGAAAGTGTGACCAAAGGCATCGATGTCGTTTTCCATTTAGCAGCGGCACAACATGAAGCCAATGTTCCGGACACCGTGTTTAACGATGTGAATGTCGGCGGCACTGAGACGATACTTGAAGCTTCGTTGCGTGCGGGGGTGAGTCGAGTAATCTACGGAAGCACCATTGGCGTCTATGGAGCCTTGGAGGGCACTATTGACGAGGAATCACCACTTAATCCCGACAACATATATGGAC
The DNA here is from genome assembly GCA_029861795.1 of Gammaproteobacteria bacterium. The sequence goes on from JAOTYS010000096.1 coordinate 8,889, forward strand.
GCACCAAATTAGAGGCGGAGCGTATGGTGGTGAGTTATGCCAATCGATTATCGGTGAGTGCCATACGTATATCAGAGACTTACGGACCCGGAGATCGCCGGTTGCTGAAATTGTTCAAAGCCATAGACAAGGAGGTATTCTTCATTATCGGTACGGGTAAAAACTTACATCATTTGATATACGTTGATGATCTCATTCGCGGATTCTTTTTAGCGGCGGAGGCTGAACGAGCGTGCGGTGAAGTGTTCGTTTTGGCGGGACCTCGACCTGTCAGTACCCGGGAAATGGCTGACATCATTGCCGATGATCTCGGCAAAAAGGTTCGCCGCGTCAGGTTCCCGCTATTCCCTTTTGATTGGGCCGCCTCTGTAATGGAAGCTACTTTGAAGCCATTTGGTATCCAGCCGCCGCTACATCGGCGTCGAATGGATTTCTTCAAGAAGAGCTTCGAGCTTTCCGCAGACAAGGCTCGCCGATTGCTCGGTTTTTCCGCTGAAACTGAATTCCCACAGGGCGTGGGCCACACTTCACAGTGGTATCGTCAGGAAGGCTTATTATAAATGCAGAGGTACTATCACGGATTTTTACACACTGCGCCGATCTTCTTAGTAAAAATCTTATTTGATTTACCATACAACAGGAAGCTAAATCGAAAGAAAAAAGTATATAGGGCAGATATTGCGATAAGCAGGTAGTTTAGAGGATTTTTGTAGAATACATAGAGATTAAGGGGGAACACTTTTACATCTTGGAAATCGGACGCCTCCAACATTTGCCGCATAGTGTATTCGGTGCAGGTGTTGTAATGGTCGAAGTTCTGAGCTAGGGCCTCCGCGCCAGTAATAGGATTTGCACCATTTAAGGCGTGGATGATAAGTGTTCCTCCTTCCTTGAGATTTTGCTTGCAAAGTCGCAGGAAGATCGGAATTTCCGTTTTAGTTAGATGGTTGATCTCTTGCTCGCAGAAGATAACATCATATTTGTTCTTCGATTCCTGTAAATATTCGAAGGCGCGTTCGCGCTTACAATTGAGTGACTTTTGCTGTGCCCACTTGATTTTCTCCGCATCTGAGTCGATCCCGAGCACATTCGTATATCCACATTGGGATAACAGATTGACGAAGTACCCCGGTCCGCAACTTATATTGAGGATGCGTGCATCTTTGTCGGACGGCAAATAATTCAGGTAATTGTTTTTGTAGAATAGAAAAAAACTATGATACCCTTTTTCGACATTCTCTGGGCCCTCCCAGAACGAGTCAAACGGTTCAATCTTTGCGGCAAGCTCACCAGAGTTCAACATATCGTATGGATGAATCAAAAGCTCCGGTTAAAGGTTGCGTATAATGTCAATCTATTGTCAAGCTCATCCGTATGGTAAGGCTCGTCCTGGTACAGTAGATAAGCGCCTATATCTGTCTCGCGACCTAATTTGAACTTGTAAAAAGCCTCTAAGTCCGTCTCACTGGCGTCCGCGGCAAGATCGATTCTTGATGTGCGTCGATAAATGTTTCCGGCAAGGTCTCTGCCGTAGGGCACCTTAAGTACTGCGCTCCCGTTGGTGGCAATCATGGGTCGGGATATGGCAATACCGAATTCGTCGTTATTCCTAAATACGGAGGAGCCGAGTAGACCAACACCGAAAGATTCGCTGGAAATATCTGAGAACTCACCGATGATGGCTTTGTCATGTTCTTGCACCCGAGTGACCCCTTCGGTATAGCTCGCGATAAGCGAAAAGTGATCGCTCAACCGAAACATGCCTGAGATCCCGGCAGAGGTGGTGACTGATGATTTAACGCTGAGCGGGCCATCGGAATCTCCGCCGAAAAGGCTACCATCTTCGACTAACTGCCCGAACTGCAGATTTAATAGTGCTCTATCGTTTACTTCGTAAGTGCCTTGGATGATTGCCGCGTCGCTTTCTAGACCATGCTTCTCGCCGTCATCACTGGACACCACCCCGAACTTGAGGTTCAAATCCTGTGAAGGTTGATAGCCTAAATTGAAGCTATTTCCGACAGAGGTGAAGCCGAGATAGGGCGCAGAAAACACATCCTCAGTCAGGAACGAAACCCCGGTTAGCTGAGATTGGTGCTGTGCAACACCGAAATTCCCACGCGCGTTGGTGTTGAAGTTCACTGTGTAACCGAGGTTTGTTGCCAATTCGCCTTGCAACGACATTGCCCACAATTGATCAGCCAAACCGCTTTCATTGAAATCATAAAATGGATCCAGGGGATCGGGCTGTACTTGCTTGGGTCGAACGAACTGGATTGCGATGGTTTTGTCTCCCCCCAGGTCGAACTGAGAGTACCCACTGTCGGACTGAAAAGACTGTAATAGACTACTGAGATCAGGAGAATTGTCTTTTACCTCCAGGAACTCAGTCATATCAATGGTGTAAGCCCTGTCGTATTTGTCGAGAATTAACGTCTCTTCTAGGGGTTCCTTTTTCTTCTTCAGCGCAAATGCCACCGCCGCGCCAACTCCACCCACCAACACCAGGGCGCCGGCGCCAGATCCACCGCCACCACCGCCACCACCACCCCCTGGTACGTTCAGTTCGCCTTGTGGGGCGAGCGCATTTTGGACACTGACCAGGCCATGTCCAAAGATTGGATCGACGCCCGCTGGACCCAGGTCGATGGCAGTGTCTTTTAAGATCTGCAAGGCGGTTGCAGCGTCTAAATTTGGAGCGGCTGATAACACCAGAGCGGCTGCGCCAGCGACGTGTGGGGCGGCCCACGAGGTGCCACCAGTGTCGGTCCTGAATCCTCCGTCGTTGGTAGTCGAGAATATGCTAACCCCCGGTGCTGCCAGGGTATCCGCGGCCGCAAATCCAGCACGGTTGCTAAAGGCGGCTAGCGTAAGATCGGGATTCAATGCGACCACAGACACTGCCTTGCCACCGAGTTGCGGCGCGTAGGCGCCATAAAAATCCGGGTTGGCGCTAGCGTTATTGCCTGCAGCCAGCACGATGACCCTGTTTGCGTCCGCTGCACGGCGTAAAGCGGCCTCGACCTGTGGATCAGCCCGATTGACGAGACTGATGTTAATGACCCTCGCTCCGGCGGCCACAGCATGGTCGATGCCGGCGGCGGTACGCCCTAAATCTTGTCCTTGATTCTGGTCGGTCACCTTTACCGGCAAGATTTTCGATCCATAGGCCACACCCACGGCCCCGTTGTCGTTACGCACAGCGGCGATGATGCCAGCAATGTGAGTGCCGTGCCCAGTCGCTGTATCGTCGTTCGGTGAGCTATTGTTA
>JAOTYS010000543.1 GCA_029861795.1 Gammaproteobacteria bacterium
CCTTGCTTCTGAGATTGCGCTCAAATTCGTCGCGGAGGCGACACCCTCCCCGGGCGCGGGCCCCGAGGTTGAATCCATTTGGGGCACGGTCTCCGCCTCGTCGCTGGAGTTATTCGGTTCCGGCGGTGCTGAATCATCGGATTTTTCACCGTCCTGGAGCTTGGCAGTCATCGTTGGCGTCAGCTGAATCTCCAGATTCTGTATTAGAAGATTCGCTTTGGATTTTTGATCAGCCGTCATTTGATTCTCTACGAGATTCTTATTCTCCGCCGCAATTTCGTGTGCTTGGTCTGCCGCCAAGCTGAACCAGGCATACGCCTGCAGATAATCTTGTGTTACCCCCTGGCCCCTTTCATATCGCACGCCCAAGCTGTTTTGGGCGTCGGCAAGTCCTTGCTCGGCCGCAACTTTATACCATTTCACAGCTGCGCTATCGTCCTTAGGTAGGCCAAGGCCAAGCCCGTACATGGTGCCAAGTTGAAGCTGGGCCTCCGCGTGCCCATGGTCGGCCGCAATCCGATACCACTTGGCGGCCTGTTCATAGTCTTGGGACACGCCCTCACCTAGGTAATACAAGGTCCCTATATAGTATTGAGATTTGGTATCGCCTTGATCTGCAGACTTGGCGAATTCTTTAATGGCTGTTGAGTAATCACCTCGATCGTAGGCACTGCGGCCGGCGTCGAAGTCTGCATTCAAGGGAGCTTGTACCACTAGGAAGAAAAAGAGAGGTGTCCATCGTCCCATGAGTTTGGATCATGCTCTTTGGCGTGAGAATTTTCAAGATCATAGTTAAAGGAGGCTGGGCATTGAATCGACGTAATCTCTTTCCTTGGCGGCTCAGGTGAAGGCGTACAGGCGACCGTTCTCCCCATCGTCAATTATGATGCGAAGTCTGTGGGAGGGGGAGTTTGGATGAAGTGATGTTTAAGGTGCAACTACAAGACAGTCGATATTTCGAGACTTGAGCTCAGTACATAAGGCCGTCGCGGTCGCTTCATCGAGCAGTGGACCCGCTCGAAGCCGAAATACTGGATCTTTATTTTCACCTAACTCCGCGGCCAATACTCTCATCTTGACGGTGCCGAAGAGATCAGGCTGAGCATCTTTCATGTCGCTTTGAGCCCCGATCGCGTTCTTTTCTTTGCGGAACGACGCAAGCTGGACCCAGTAATCTGTCGAATCGGAAGGGCTGGAAGTGATGGTCTCATCCCCAAGCCAATCCCCTGCCTTGGCAGTATCGGGTTGCGGCTCAACAGCGCCGGCCATTTGGTTGCTCTGATTCACCTGATTCAGACGCGGTTTCCATGACTCCACCGACCGCTTAGCGCGCTCCAGTTCCTCCGGTGCCAATTGAGCTTCGATGAGCTCCTTGTTCTCCGTGGCTAACTCATCGCCTTGCGCCGCCGCCAACTCGAACCACATGTATGCCTTTACGTAGTCTCGAGGGGCACGTTCACCTCGTTCGTAGATAACCCCCATGTTGTTTTGCGCCTCGGCCAGTCCCTGATTAGCGGCTCGCTCATACCATGCTAGTGCTTCCTTATCGTCGCGAGTGACGCCTTGCCCCATTGCATACATTAAACCGAGGCTAAACTGCGCCTGGGGGTGATCGTGTCTGGCGGCCTCGCGGAACCACTTTTCAGCCTGCGTATAGTCCCGAGCAGCCCCTTGTCCGTGGTAATACATCATCCCTAGGTTAAACTGGCTATCTACCTCGCCGCTTTCGGCGGACTTTTGGAACTCGGCCAAAGCCACCTGGTAATCGCCACGCTCATAGGCTGCACGTGCCAGGTCGTAGTCAGATCTTGCTTGAGAGCCCCATAGTAGCGCGAGGGCGACTGTGAATATTAATCTTTTCATTAATTTCACCATAGACTCTACCGACCAAACTTCAATGGTACAAGATGGGTGACCGATCATCCCGAAAATCTATCCGTCCATCCCACATATCGCGATGTATTCGACCTATCAGCTTAACCCCAATGTCTCCCGGTCTCGTTAATAATGATTATGCACGGTCCACCACCGCTGATATAGCATCGACGAGCAGATTGGGTCGGCACGACAAAGCGCACTAGACATGAGTTCAGGGGGCTGTGGGGTTATGTTGCCACAACAGATTTTGATTTGTTTAACACGGAGTTAAGCTGACGCGCTATGAGTGGAGCAGACGCCGATGAGGTGTTGATGATGCGATACCGCAACGGCGAAATGGATGCCTTTGACACATTGTACGGCAGGTATAAGGGGCCGTTGTACCGATATTTCTTACGACAATGCGCCGGTCAATCGGTTGCTGAGGAGCTGTTTCAAGATGTGTGGATGAAGCTTATTGGTGCGCGTGACCGCTATCAGGTCACTGCAAAATTCACTACCTACCTTTTTCATCTAGCCCATAATCGCTTGGTCGATCATTACCGCCGTCAAGCCACCGGGTTACCAGTGTCGTACCAAGACTGCGTCGATCCAGACGAGCTGAGGGCTGCATCAACTTGGGATCCACAGCGACGGGTGGCGGGGCATCAGCAGTTGAATCAATTGCTGGTGGAGATCAAAGCGCTGCCCGAAGCCCAGCGCGAGGCACTGTTGATGCGCGAAGAAGGCGGTCTGTCGGTGGAGGAAATAGCCCAGATAACTGGGGTAACAAAGGAGACAGCCAAGAGTAGGCTGCGCTACGCCGTTTCCAAACTTCGTCAGGCAATGTTGGTGCCAGCATGAATTATCGTCAGCCCCCCGATTCTTGTGATGATTATTTGTCGGGCGAGTCAGAAATTTCCCGTGGCTATCGGGAGATCTCGGGCGAGCAGCCACCCTCACATCTCGACGGTGTGATCCTCAGCGCAGCCCGAGATGCGGTGATGCCTAAGGCACGCAAGATTTTGTTTCCGCAGCGCTGGATGTTGCCGCTGGCCACGGCGGCCACCTTACTGCTTGCGGTGGGGCTCGTAGGCCTAATGTCGCCGTGGACCAAATCTCGCGTCGACACGGCTCCCATGGAGCCTGCGTATCAATCTGCCATAGAATCATTGCAGAAAGAGGGCGAACCCGATGCGGACGATAATGTGACTTCATCTAGGCTGGGGCGGCAAGTGCAAGGCGCGGCGTCAGAAACCGCTGTCGCTCCCGCGACTAAGGCCAAGCGTGAATCGAGGGTAGAACAGGCTGCCGAGGATGCAAGATCGATGATGACGGTGCCAGCCGTTCCTGTCGATGAGAAGAAACTCGATGCGAC
>JAOTYS010000544.1 GCA_029861795.1 Gammaproteobacteria bacterium
TCCGCAATAGGGGTCGGGAAGGATTTTCACCTCCCCGCCCTCCGAACTGTGCAAGCGGTTCTCCCGCACACAGCTCTCCAGTCAGCAGTTTCCTCATCGGGATTGGCTCGCCAAAACATGGGCTTCTGACATGGTGAAAAGCCCGTGCTTAGCGAAGAAGGTATTAGGCCAGCGACGATGGTCGCACTCCGAGCGTCCATAACTTGGACGCTTTTCGCGCCTACGCAAGATAGCGCGCAGTCGCCGCCGAACGTAACCATCCAGGGTCCGGAAGGTTGATCGATAAGCGTGTTTGAAGTAGCCAAACCATCCTTTAAGTATAGGATTGAGTTCCGTGACAATCGTTTCCAGACTCCCGCTACGGGAGCGGCCGGTCTTTTGGCGTATTTTCTCCTTCAGCGCCTTCAGACTTTTCGGGCGTACCCAACGCCGACCCGCTTCAAAGCGGTAGCCTAGAAACTCAAACCCCTGTCCCTTAGCCAAACAGTAACCTACCTGTGTTTTGTCTGGATGTAGGCTCAGCCCGTTCTGCTCTACCCCGGCTTGGATCTTGGCTAGTACGGCTTCAGCTTCTTGCTGCGTGCGGCACAGTGCGACAAAATCATCCGCAAAACGCACATACCGACCGTCGTGTCCAGCCTCACTCATTAGTTCGTCCAAGCCCTGTAAATAGGGTCGAAGGACGGCGCGGTGCTCCATTGCTGGAGTCCGTTTCCGCCCAGCGCCCTCCGAACCGGACAGGCCACTCCTCGCGGCATCCGGCTCTCCCGTGATGTATCGTCTACGTTGTGGCACCGTCATGCCAGCCTTTCGGATGATGTTGTCGATGGCAATCTGGGCAGAGGAGTTTTACCTGCTGCTCTTGTGCCGACTGAATCAGCCTCGCTGGCCCCTTTTTGCGCCCCTTGTGCTTGGCTAAACGGTGCGGATGGTGAACCACCAGCTTTGAGCTAGGTTGGCCGCAGTGCTGACAGTGATTGTCGTGCTTTACCTGCTGTTCCAGTCGTTGCTCATAGCTATGTCCACCGGCCCAGCTGGTCATGACCACCGGGCGATTATCTTGCGCAAAGAGTTGTTTGCTCAAAACGGATCGCCGCGATGGCGGCTGGTTCCAGATGTACAGCGGTTTGCCATCCGGTTTGATGATGTAGAGCGCTCGTTTCCCGGTTTTCGGGTCAACGCCATAGTGGGTACGCATCAGACGTTTAATAGAACACCGATGTTTGCGCCCCAGAAAGTGCGCCCCGAGCCAATACACCACCCCGGTCAGATAACCAAAGCGATGGGATGCATTGTGGGCGTAACGATAATACTGTGTCCAACCGCGCATCAGCGCATTGACACTCATAAAGAGGTCGGTAGCAGGCACTTGCGTATACCCGCAAAGCCGCTTCACCCGCTGTTTAATCTCGCGCTCCGCTGCCGGGGGAATGGTCAACCGCAGCCAGCGGGTTCCGTTCGGATTACGCTGTCCGCGCAGATCGTATCCCAGAAAGCAAAAGCGCTTGCGCCAGTGGGTGATTTTGGTCTTTTCGGGATGTTGTTGCAGTCCCAGCTGCTCTTGCAGCCAGTTCGCCATCGCTTGCTTCAGTTGTGCGGCTTCCGCTTTGCTGTAACCGCACATCACCACGAGGTAGTCGTCGGCAAAACGACAGTATGCGAGCTGGCGTCGGGGCAAGTAGCAGGGTATTTGTTTGCGCTCAACCAGCGCCTGGGCAATTTTCTCCTGCAGTCCTTCGACCGTTTGTCGTCCCATCGGGATACGTCCGTGTAGCTGCGCCCGCCAACGTACCAGATTGCGCTTGATCCGGGCATAGTCCGGATTGCTGCGCCTCCACTGCTGTTGGGCGTTCTGCGGCGGTGGGTTCGCCTGCCAGTGGTCCTCCATCCAGCAGTCGAATTCGTGCAACACGATATTGGCGATGATCGGGGATGCCGTTGAACCCTGGGGTGTCCCAGAGTACGTGTGCTTGTAGTGCATTTCTTCCATGATCCCGGCTTGTAGCATCTGTCGGATGAGTTCGATAAAGCGTTCATCTTTGATGCGTTTGCGCAGGCATTGCAAAATGACACGATGTGGCATCGCGTCGAAGCATTTCACCAAATCCCCTTCTATCGTCCAGGTCGCGCCCGACCGATAGGCCCTGGCCGCATGCCGTAGCGCATGAATCGTACTGCGTCCGGGACGAAAACCATAGGAGCTGTTGCGAAAACGCGGCTCGTAAATGGCTTCGAGAACCAGTGCGACCGCTTTTTGCACAATACGGTCGCGTAGACAGGCAATACCAAGTCCACGGCGCTGATGATTTCCCTTCGGGATGTAAGTCCGTCGTGCTGGGTTTGGTTGGTAGCATCGCTCGCTTAGTTCGCGGGCTAAGGTGCGGAGGGTATTCGCATCAATCTCGTCCCTGGTCTGTCCATCAATGCCCGGCGTTCGGCTTCCTTTGTTTAAGCGTATCCGCTCCCAGGCCAAGCCTAGAAAGGACTCTTGCCTAATGATTTTCAGCAACTTACCAAACCGTTTAGTCGGCTCAGCCGTTGCCAACTTACGTAGATGTTCCAGTTCGCGTTGTGGATCAACCATGAGGTCTCACACCTCTGTATTCACAAAGTCTGAAACGACATCACCTGTGGCCCTTTGCCCTGTGCGCGACTTTCTCGCGCTCCCCGGTGGGGCGTCACTCCCACGACTACTACGGCCACTCTGCCCTGGCGTGCAGCATCGCCGCCCAAACCGGCTTCCCCTCACAGGGCGGCTGCACGCCAGTTCCCTGGTAGCTGCAAAGGTACTCCCTGACCAGCGAGGGTGGACTTCCGAGCGCGTTCCCGCGATGCGGGCCTTGAAGACCGAGAGGCTCGGCTGAGTGGGGCCGCACCTCCGACTATCGCCCTCCGGTCTGATCCCGATCCTGCATTTCTACCGGGATCACGGTCTTCCACATCGTCTGTCCGCCGCTCACGATGTGTAGCCAATTGTCGCGTCTCGTCTTCGCCAATCACCGGCTCACCCGTCTGGTCATTTCCAGCACGTTCGCTTGTTGCAGGTCGGCGTCCTGCGCACGACTCGCGCTGTCCTCTGAAAGCTGACCACCATCGGTGGGTTTGGCCACCGATCGCGCCAGAGTTAGGACACAAGCCCCCATCGGCTTGCGATATCACTATTCCTCCTCGATACATTACCTTTGCGCCCGAACAGGCGCCCATACAGATTCGACAATAGGGGTGAAAT
>JAOTYS010000097.1 GCA_029861795.1 Gammaproteobacteria bacterium
TCAGCTCTGGCAATCTCTCTTTATCGTGCTCATTTGGCTCTCATCTGTAATCCGGCGCGATCCATGATAAAGAAGTATCAGAAAACGCCCACAATTCCGCAGGAGAGGGAGGAAACAATCCGACAAAAAACTATTGGTTTGCTCACAATCCATTCACTTACTATTGGAGTTCAAGACCAATGAAATTGACAATATCATGACGACGCAGGGGGATTGGCTTATCCATCATCAAAAGTATCTTCTCCGCCTGGGCGAGACATCGTGACGATCAGCGGTGCTTCCACCGAAGTGCGCCACTTCTGCGAGGACTATGACGAGTTCGCGCCAGGACCAACCCGAGAACGGCACCGAGCGCAAGAAGTGCAGAGGTTTGTACCTCCGAAGCCACGCCCGTGGCTGCAGAACCTGACCTTAATCGTTAATGATGTTGTCGGTTTGACCTTAGGCAGCTTCAAGTTTGGCCCCGTGAGACCAGTGATTCCGCATGATGCGGTGCAAAAGCTGCGGGCTATCCCACCTGATGCGGGGAACGTACTAGTGGGACCACATCCGGGCACCCACGATCCGTTTCTGCTCTATCATCTCTACCGCGTAGCCGGAAAAGTGCCTGCAGCAATACTGATGGCATCGGAATCTTTCTACAACCGGGGCTGGATGAAAAGGGCCATGATGAGATCAGTGGGCGTCATGCCGGTGGTGCGCGGGCGCAAGAATCCAGAGGCCGTCGATTACGTCACGGAGCGGCTGGCTGACGGAAAGTGGTGCGGTCTGTTTCCGGAAGGCGAGATGTACTACTCGCGTGAAGTCATGCCGATGGAGTACGGCGCGCTTCGGCTCGCAGTCGAGGCCGCGATCAAAGTTCGGCAACGCGCCGCTCGTTTGGGGCGTCGCGATGTGGGACAACGACCTGTGCTCGTCACTCCGTTCGCGCACGTCTACTTCTTCCGCAACCATGAAAGGACACTGCGAGAAACCAAAGACGCCCTCACAGAGCTCGAGCAACGACCGGAGGTCTTCGGCAAGCAGCAACAAGGTGATCTCATTACACGCCTGCGGTCGGTCGCCGATAGGTTGCTCGAATACCGGGCCGAGCAGTACGGTGTTCCGCAGGAGGTGTGGAGCGGTCCAGACCGATTCGCGCGGGCAGATCGGTTGAAAACCTACGTGCTCGAACAGCTCGAGCGCCGCTACCAGGGTGCCGTCGCGCAGGGGTACGTGCGGCGGCGTGCCCTCAAAGTTCGAATGACGATCTACGAGATACTGGGTCGATCGACCGGCAACGTGGCAGAGACTGAGGCGCTGCAGCTCGACCTGCAGAAGACGCGGGACATCGTGATGGCGGTGCCCTTCAGTCGGGATTATCTGAACAAATACGGCGACCTGGAGATGTGGGTGGAGTATTTGCGTCGTTTTCGCAGTGTTCTAAAAATGCCGGACCCCGATCTGGGATCTCAAGAGGCCATTTTTCGCGTCATGCCGAGTATCGACGCCCACCCGCTTGCGGCGCATTACGAGTCGCTGCCAAGCCAAGACGCACGAATGGAGTTTCTGTTCGACAAAACGGATGAACTCCGCAAATCCATTCAGTCCGGTGTAGATGAGATCTGCTGGGCGCATCCGAGGTCGAAGATGACACCTGCCAATGATGTGCCCGCCAAATTCTAGAGTGAACGGATTTCACCAAAGGCACTGGTTCTTCACCACTGCTAGGTTCGACGGGCGAAATGTCCACTAGACATTTCGCTTTTTCCGCCTCGCCCTTTCATGTCGGCTGCCGGACCGACTAGCTTTAAGGTATCCGCAGCTCTAGGCGGCCACCACAGTGCGGCGCCGCGGGTCGATGGCGATAGGCTCGTTTAACTGTCCGCACCAAGGTTATGCCGATCCTCGCGATTCCTCGTAAGAACCCGCTCCACGTTCTCCGTCGTCTGCCACTCGGCCGTGCCTGTATAGGTGGAGAGATCCATTAGGGCGTCCAGTTCTGCTGAAGTGAATAGAGTCCCAACCTCTGGCATCTCTTCGATAATCGCCCGCATGTGTCGACCCGATTCGCGCGACAGCCGTGCGCACTCGGCGAGTACTGTATGCGCCCAGTGTCTGCGCCCGGTTTTGCGGTAAATGGCAATCATCAGGCGCTCGGAAGCAGTCTGCCCGAGGGTAGCGGGATGGTCCAGATTCGCCCGCATGCGGGACGCGTTCACTTGTAGCGTTGCCAGACAGTTATCGATCGTGGACACAGCACAGTCGGTTAGTGCGAAGGCTCCAGGGATTGCGGTGAAGTGAACCGGAATTCGCGTACTGTCACGATGATCAGCCATTCGTACGGAGAGCATAGAAGCAGCAAAGCCACGGACCAGACTTGCAAGTCCATCCACTCGCTCGGCAGCCTCCGGGTTGCGCTTGTGAGGCATCGTGCTGCTGGAGCAGGCTTCCTTGTCGTATGTTTGGCTCGCTTCACCAACTTCGGGACGCTCCATCGTCCGCAGGTGCAGGCCAATACGTCCCAAGGTGGAGCAGAGGAGCGCGAGCTGAGTAACAAGTTCAGTGAAGCGGTCGACGCGAGGGTGCAGATCCATCGGGGGCGTAATTAACCCTAGAAGCCGGCAGACCTCGGCTTCTAGGCGTCGCGCCGTGGTCTCATCGCTTAGCTCGACAAACGCATTTTGTGCCCCCACGCCGCCGGAGAGACAACCGCAGCGCCAGCGCTGCTCCGATTCATGAAAACGTTCGACGTGGTCCCGAACCTCCGACGCCCACCTCGCCAAGACGAACCCGAAGGTATAGGGAAGTGCGTGCTGCTCGTGGGTCCGCCCCATGACGACTGTGGATTTGTGCTTGAGCGCGAGGCGACAAAGTCTCTCTTCGAGGTCGAGGAGGCGAGACAGCAGAACAAGATAGGCATCGCTGATCTGAAGCGCGAGGCCGGTGTCGAGAATATCCTGTGTGGTGGGACCAACGTGGAAATGCTCGGCGGCGTCGCCGCACACTTCCCGAAAAGCCCGCAAGAAACCCACCATGAGATGACCGGCTCTCTGCGCTTCGGTGCGCACGTGAGAGGCCGTCAACAATTTAGGTGTGAGCGAAGCAGCGATTTTTTCCGCCGCTTCGCGAGGAATGATACCGAGTTGTGCCTGGATTTCAGTGATCGCACGCTCGACTTTCATCCACTTATGGAGCATGTTGTTTTCGGTCCATATCTCACGCATCTCCGGCGTGCTGACGGTATCGGTTAGCAGTTCCGAATGTAACGGAATCAAGCCCTCCATGAATTACCACTCCTTCTCCCAAGCATCCGGGCACGCCGTAGCACCAAACCTGTCATGTGACTCCATTCGACAAAGAAGGGCCAAGGGTCACGCCAGCACCAAACGGCATAGCACTTATTATCGTAACGATAGGGCCCTAGATATTCCTTCCACGTCAACCCTTCACTGGCCCGGAAAAACAGTGCGCCCAACAAGTCATTTTTGAGGTGAATGAGCACCTGCGGTCCCGGCGTCGCTCTCAGGTACGGCACTTCACCGAACGCAGCCTCACGATATAGCAGTGCGGGGTAGTTCACGCCATGCTTCCACGCCAGCTGCTGGACGAATGAACAGCGAGCGTTGATCTCCATGAGTAACAGACGACCGTCGCGAGCATCTTGTTTGAACTCGGCGCTGACAAGGCCGAAATAGCCAACCCGGCGCACCATCGCAAGCGTTGCCTCACTGAGTCGAGTTGCCGTAGCCTTGTCCAGCAGAGGAGTAATCACGCTACCGATACCGTATCGCGGCGGGTATTTGCGAAGCTTGTGGATCAGAAACTCGGCCTTCACCTGACCATTCGTATCAACATACGCCGTGTAGTTGTAACTCTTGTCGTCTCCGCCGGGGATGAGGGCCTCGACAGACGCTTTGAGCCCGGCCATCCTTAGCTTTTCAACGCAGCGCCTCAGTTTTTCTGGGCATTTCACAATCCAGAGCTTTCGGCCGAAGGCCTGGGAGAAACGACGACTGTCCAGTGGCTTGACCACAAAAGGAACAGGTGCATCCACTGCATCCGATGCGCCTGCGCCGATCAGACCAAACGTCGTGGGTCTGGGAACACCCACTTCCCGAGCAAGAGTCGCAGTCTCGGATTTATCGAGAAAACGCCGGACGATCTCCCATGCCGGAACGTGGACGCGGAACTTACACGATAGGTCATCACGGAATCGAGACAGGGCTTCGAGCGCGAAATCGCTTGTTGGAATGAGAATCCCGCCAGTAAAACCTCCACCCTGAGACAGCAGGCGCTCCGCGAGCTGCGCTGGGTTAACAGGCGCGGGCCGCAGGCGAATCGTCCGCGCCACGTGGCGCGATGAACCGGCAAAGTCGTCGCTGTGAGTATGAACGACGGCAACACGAATGCCTTCCTGGGCGAGGGCTCTGGCCGTCCACAAGCCCGTGACCCAACCACCGAGGACGACAGCGCTTGGTAACGAGTGGGTGCTCATGTTGAAGCTGCTCTCCACTTTGGTGATTCTTCGCCACGGGGCATAAAGACGGATAGAGTAGTCTTTACATCGGTGGCTGTATTTCGCCATGTCAATATCTTCAAGTCGCACAGTGTTGCTTTGCATCGAGATAGTATCGCCATCTATGATGTTCTCCAAAGCACCTTCTAAGACGGCACCTTGTGCGATGGGAGTGAACAGAAGCAGAATAAGAAGCGTTGTTACGCGTTTCATGTCCACCACTTGTTAGTATGTTTGGCTAAGTTCTCTCTCCATATGTTTGGGTGTGAAAGTGTTAGGGGCTACCAGTGCATTAGCACCAGCGCTTTAGAGTTGGCATCCGACCCCGATGGGAAGCATCACATATCTGATTATACCTATTCAGCGAGACTCGTTTTCGAGCGACGCTACCCTACGCAGGAGTCACATACATAGAAGTCAACATGTAGCCTCCAGTATGACATATGTGCCATCTGGAAGGATTATCGGGCACTGATTAGCCCGTCAATACTCTGGTTGCGGTTAGCAGATCTGCACCCAAGGCAGTGAATCACTACAATAAACCATACCACCTATACGAGATGAAAAAGCATCAGAAAACGCCAACAATTCCACAGGAAAGGGATGCAACAATTCGACAAGAAATTATTGGTTTGCTCAGAATCCATTCACTTACTATTGGAGCTTTATCAAAGGAAGTAGGGAAGGCAGAAAACCAGATATTCGAGCATCTGAAGCAAATTCAGAAATCGACGAATCTGAAGATCACTGCAGCGGAATGCGGGAGCTGCGGATATGTTTTCAAGAACAGAGAACGTCTTAATAAACCCAGTAAATGCCCAAAATGCCGAAGTACATTTATAGAAGAACCACTCTATTCAATAAATGAGTAGTAAATGTGGGATATGCGGACGAGTAATAATTACTAGGCAGATAGTGGATGTGGACACAACTGGAGGGAGCATATGGTTATTACCAACAGCGTGGATCCTCTTGGCCTGACCAAGCTTAACTCGACTATTGAGTAGTGTGTCGTGATGCGACGAGACTTTTGACCGACTACGTCCTGGCGATCTTGAAGCGGCTCGAAGGCCCGACCGAATGTGTGCTTGAGATCGTGTGCGCGAACCTGTGGTAGTCCTACGTCAGGCCGCGCAGTGTGATCGACACGCTTGGCCACGACAGTAGTCGGAGTTGGCATGACGTTTTCACATCGATCACGATGTGATCGGGTCATACCGAACTGACAGGGGGCTGATATGGGGTGCCTAGAGATCGAGAAGATCCACATCTCTGCGGATGTTGGCCTAGAATTCAATGGCGTTGCACCAATAGAGGCAAAGTTCATGTATTAACGGTTAAATGTTCGGTTTGGGCGGGATTCAATAGGCAACCATTCGCGCCGATGCACTTAGAGCCATATTGAGCGTTTGACCGGTATGAGCCCGTTCCTAGTCTAAAGGGCTTCGCACGCCCCGAGCGCCTTTATTCAGGACATGGGTGCGGATCATCGCCGATGGGTGAGGGCTGACTGCGCGCGCTGGCGATCCATTGAACGTGTTGACTTGAACAATGTCATCAGGGCGAGATGTTTCGGCAATTCCTGAAAACTCGGATTTTTTTATCCTAGATAGATAGGGTAAGACTGCCCTCCGACCAACAAATTCGATCGCCCTGGATTAAGGTTTGCGGAGTTGACTAAAACGTTTTGAGCATCTGCACGCAGTTGCAGTTCGGTGATTTGCATGTTTCGTTGATTTGAATCTTGCAAACATACGACATTTCTCAGCCTAATCACGGGGCCTGGGGGTGCGTCAATTGCTTGTGTCACTGATATTCGAGTCCTAGAATTGACACCGATACTCGATTTCGAGCGGTTTGTTGATGACAATTTCGAAAGAAAACAATGGGGCTCCGCTAACCATAGAGAAGATCTTTGATCTCGAGCGTTACCCGATTCATGATTTATCGGGCAGGGCCGGCGATGAATTGCTGCAACGGTGTCGTCAGGACATTCAGAAATCGGGCGTGTGCCTGTTACCTGGTTTCTTAACCCCCAAAGCGATTGATGCGATCGCAGTGGAAGCTAACGAGAGCCTGCCGAAAGCATTTTTCTGCCACAACACCCATAACGCCTATTTGAAAGATGACGATCCATCATTTCCGGAAGATCATCCGCGTCGCCGCCGTCTGAAAACGGATGTCGGATCCATTGCTTACGATCATTTGCCGCAAGCGGGTGCATTATGTCGGTTGTATCAGTGGGATCCTTTGACAAGATTCATGGGACTAGTGCTCGGGTATGAAAAGTTTTATCGAGGTGACGATCCGCTCGGCGCGTTGTCGATTAATGTGTTTGAGCCTGGTGGCGGTCATTCGTGGCATTTCGACGAGTCACATTTTACCGTAACGATCATGGTTCAGCCGGCGGAGCAGGGCGGAGTGTTCGAATACGTTTCAAATATTCGTACACCGGATGACGACAACTACGACACGGTCGGGCAAATTCTGGAAGGTAAACACCAGGGTGTACTACAACTTCCTTTCGAACCGGGAACATTGTCGATTTTCGCAGGTCGCAACACATTGCATCGGGTGACGACGGTAGGAGGCTCCCGTCATCGGTTGGTTCCGGTGCTCACTTATGACACGAAACCGGGTTCGATCAATAGCGACGAAGTCCGAATGTTGTTTTGGGGTCGCACCGGCCGAGAGCACGCGCATGACAACGCAGCGTCTGTCTGAATCGTCGATCACTCAGTTCGAGCGCGATGGTGCTATTAAACTCAATGGCGTCTTCGAACGAAAGTGGTTGGACTGTTTGGCTCTAGGCGTGGAGAAGAATTTCGCTAACCCGGGTCCTTGGGCTACGAAGTACACGCCCGAAGGGCAGCCTGGCAATTTTTACGATGACTATTGCAACTGGCAACGCATCGACGAGTATCGCGAGTTCATACTGAATTCACCGGCGGCCTCAATCGCTGGCGAACTGATGCGGTCGAAAGAATCTCGTATCTATCACGAGCATGTATTGGTGAAAGAGCCCGGTACTAAAGAAAAAACGCCCTGGCATCATGATTTGCCGTATTACGGTTTGGAAGGATCGCAGCTTTGTAGCATTTGGCTGCCACTAGATCCGGTGCCCAAGGACGTGTGCCCGGAATTTGTTGCGGGTTCTCATCGTTGGGGAAAAGAATTTGTGCCGCGTCTATTTGTCAGTCATAAGAGCTATGCCGACGCGCGAGATCAGTATGGGCAGGTACCCGACATTGACACGGAACGTGACCAATACGATATTCTGTCGTGGGATTTAGAACCCGGGGATTGCATTGTTTTCCATATGTTGACACTGCACGGTGCGCCCGGCACCGAGGCTTTGAAGACGCGGCGACGGGGATTTTCAACACGATGGATGGGTGATGACGCGGTGTTCGCGAAACGACCCTGGGATACGTCGCCACCTTTTCCGGAAGTTGACCTCAAACCGGGCGACTTAATGCGCCACCCCACATTCCCTGTCGTGTGGCAGGCGCGGGCATAGCATTCAAGCAAACAATCTTCGCCGCCGGCGGGTCGTACCCGTCTCCCGGCCATGTCTTCGGAATTCCGACAGATCGTGAGCGAGCGGCAAATTAGTATCGCAAAGCGGGAGCGTACGACAAGTGAAAATCATGAAGATTGAAGATCGCATTCGGTCAGGTAAGCCCACCATACTCGACGGCGCTATGGGCACAGAGCTCGACCGGCGCGGAGTTCCATTAGATGTCGTCGCCTGGAGCGCAAGGGCAATGGAAATTCATCCGCATGTGGTACGAGAGGTGCATGCGGACTATGCCCGTGCGGGTGCCGATTTGCATATCGTGAATAGCTTCGCAACTTGCCGCTATGTGCTGGAAGGTGCCGGTCTGGCAGATAAAGTCGAAAGTTACAATCGCCTTGCTGTTGACTTGTGTAAAGAGGCTATCGGGGAGGTGGACAATGGCCGCGAACAATGGATTGCCGGTTCGATTTCGACTTACGCCGAATCCAGTGATCGGTCACGCTTGCCGGTACTTACCCAGTTGCGCAAGGACTATCACGAACAGGCCATGATTCTGGCGGATGCCGGTGTCGACATGTTTGCGTTGGAAATGTTGTTTGATGTGGATGTCAGTGTTGCGGCACTTGAGGCGACTGTTGCGATTGGTTTGCCGGTCAGTATCGGGTTTACCTGCCGTTTCGGTGCGGACAGCGAGACGGTTGAAACTTACGGCCCGGATTTCGACTCAGGCGCTAAGCTTCTGCTAGAGGACGTTTTGCGCCCAGTGTTAGCTGCAGTCCCAAGTGGCACTGACTCTATCGTCGCTATCATGCACAGTGAGTTTGATGTTACCGATAAAGCTCTAGAAATTGTTAATGATCTATGGAACGGACCGATCGCGGTTTATCCGAATTCCGGTCTTTACGAAAAACCCCACTGGCGGTTCGACACCGTGTGTGATCCCGACGCATTCGTCAAAGCAGCCCACCGCTGGTGGCAAAACGGGGTGAGCATTGTCGGCGGTTGCTGTGGTATCGGTCCGGATCATATCCGTGCATTGGCGAAACGGTTGAGTCTCTAGCTTCACCACATAACATCAATCCAGCAGATCCGATTCATAGGGAAAGGTGGATAAAATCTGAACACCATCCGAGGTGAGTAGTATTTGTTCCTCTAACTTAACGCCTTCACTGCCGCCTTGTGAGCCGATGTAGCTCTCCTCCATGCATAAGGTCATGTTTTCCTCGAATACGCCATCGTAACCGTAGTCGTCCCAGTCGAGCGCGTGCGGGATGTCCGGGTATTCGTCGACTAGACCGACCCCATGAACCATGCAGCCGTAGCGGTTGTCGAGAAACTCATCGGGTATCGGCCAGCTCTTTTCCATGAATTCGCGATACGACGTTCCCGGTTTGATCAGGTCGATATTGGTGTGAATCTGCTCATAGGCATGTTGATAGAGACGCTTTTGTTCGGCCGATGGTTTGCCTGGGCCAACATGAAACGTGCGTGAAATATCCGCACAATAACCCAGTGGCCCGACCAGGTCGGTATCGTAGGCCACCAGGTCCCCAACCCGGATGAGCTTCTCCCCACATTCTTGATACCATGGATTGGTGCGGCCACCCGAGGTAAGTAAACGTGTGTCCATCCATTCGCCGCCGTGTTCTGCGTTGGCGTGTACCAATAGCGCCCACAGCTCATTCTCTCTCATGCCGGACCGTGCCTGCTCATGCATACGGGCCATACCTGCTCGCACACTGAAATTGCCACCGTCATACACGCGATTTCCTCCGGAGATTTTATCGAGCGTGCCCGTTCTGCTATTTCCTGCGCATCGAACAATTCGATTCCGTGATCGATCAATGGTTGATAACAAACCGGCCATAGTCGATCCATCGCCAAGCGGCGGTTGTCGCCGCAATGTTGCTTAACTAGATCTGCAATTTCGTCTGCCCATTGCTTGGCGGAATCGAGCACACGTTGAGTAGGTCCTTTCACTTCGAAATACCACGTGGAGGCGGGCCGCCGCTCGTCGACTGTTTCAGAAACGTCGATTTGATGATTGGCGCGATAGCTGTCAAACAACACGACCGGCCCGTCGGCTGGCACAAACACATATCGATCGGGACAGCGTTGGGTGAATACCTGCATGTTGCGCGTGCCCGTAGCGTAACGTATGTTGACGGGATCGAACAGTACGCACGCGGCGTAATCTTTCTCAATTAATTGTTGACGCAGACGCTGTAGGCGATAGCACCGCAACGCGACCATATCGATCTGACTCTCATAATCTTTGACTCCTGTGCCCGGTGTCTTCCGAGCGATATGGTATGCGTCGTTGTTGGTCATGGGCTTTGCTCGAATTGATATCGCCAAAAAAATGAGGGCCACACAGGCCCTCATTTTAACTGGTTGAGAGAAAACTATGCTTCGATGGCAAGTTGTTCGGCAAAAATGTAACTAGTCGGATGCATCTCGAAGCCTCTAACCTTTTTATCGAACGCACCAAAAACTGCCCGCCACAGGGGTTGTACAAGTGGACCATCTTCCTGCATCAGTGTTTCAATCTCCGCCATTACGACGCTACGCTCGGTTGGATCGGCGAGGCCCTCCGCTTTTGTGAGCAACGCATCGAATTCGGGATTCGCGTAGCCCGACTCGTTCCATACCGCACCGCTGCGGTAAGCAAGAGCCAATACCATGACACCAAGAGGACGGTGGGTCCATTCTGTAAAACCAAACGGTACCTTGTCCCATACATCCCAAAATGCGGCGCCAGGCATAACGTTGATGGACACCCGTATGCCCGCGTCCTTCCATTGTTGGACCATCTCTTGTACCGCTGCGAGTTCCCACTCTGGATTGGGTTTGGCAGCGATTTCGACGTCGATGCCGTTCGGGTAGCCGGCTTCAGCGAGCAATATTTTCGCTGCTTCGACGTCGCGATCTAAGTGTGGGATGTCTGCATATTCGGGATGGATAGGAGCGACATGATGATGCTGTGCTTCGGCGCCGCGTGCGCGATGCGCTAGTTCAAATACTCGTTTGGAATCAATTGCCAGTCGCATTGCTTTTCGAACCCGTGGATCGGTGAATGGCTCCTGATCGACTTTGACACGAGCCACCCCGGTCTGTGCTGTCACTGCCTCATACACCTGAATGTGTGGTAACGTCCCAGCCGTGTCGATCGATGCGATGTCCATTTCTCGGATACCATGCACCTGCTGCGAGGCCAGTGCACTAAGATAGGCCCCCGACTCATCGCCTAAGTCGACGTAATGTATCTTCTCTGCGTACGGCCCTTCGCCCCAATAATCCGGTCGTGCCACAATGATTGCCGATTCACCGACACTGTGCTCCGTTAATTCGAAAGGCCCTGTGCCGTTCGATCCCGGACCGAATTCCCCGTTCTCTTCGGGATCAAGGATGTGCAATGGATAATGGAACAAATGTTCAGGCACAGCCAATTGTGGTTCTTTGCAGTTCAGACGAATGGTGTGATCGTCTATTTTTTCAATGGCGTTCGCGTCCCACAATCGTTGCGACATTACTGGATTGCCTTCGTCGTCTTTCTCACCGGTGTCAAATTCTTGTAGCAAATAACCGGCCATTAGACCCATTACGGACGATCCGGTCGCCGGATCCAGTACGTGCTGCAAATTCCAGATGACATCATCAGCGGTAAAAGATCGCCCGCTATGCCACTTGACATCTTGACGCACGGACAGCGTCCATGTCTTCAAGTCGTCGCTCACTTCCCATTTTTCGAGTAAATTGGGTCGCGTCACGTTATCGTGGCCGGTTCGGGTTAAATGTTCACACACTTGGCGCGTGATGTCGCTCTGCTCCCATGAGTAGGTGTGTGGATTCTTTAACTCTTGCACACGCATAGCGATACGAATAGTGCCACCTTTCGGCATATCTTGGGCCTGTGCTGATGGAATAAATGACTCGCCGGTTACCTTGCCGACAAATGCATACGCAGCGCTGGCCGATAAACCAAGTAATGTCGATGTGCGAAGAAATTCACGACGATCGATTTTCCGTTCGCAAAATAGCCGTTTGAGATTCTCTATGAAAGAGTGTTCAATTTTCTT
>JAOTYS010000333.1 GCA_029861795.1 Gammaproteobacteria bacterium
TTTCCGGTAGATTAGCGGATGCCGACTCGGCAACGACCGTAGACAACAACTACTTTTTCCGCGCCGATGGTGACCCAGAGATCATTTCGAACAAGTCGTCAGGTAACGTATATAGACACAATACTTTCGTCGAGAGTCAGGGCGCATTAACTCTCAGGCAAGGACATCGCGTCACCATCGACGGCAACTATTTCTTTGGGGGAGGTGTCGCTTTAACGAGCGGCGTGACTATACTGGGTGACTCACATACCATTATCAATAACTATTTCTTCAACCTGAATCCGACCAACTACCACCGGCTTGGAGGAATCGTCATGGGGACCGCGGACGACAAGATCGATCCGCAGAAAGGTTGGTACGACCTCCCCAGAGTCAGGAACGTTTTGATTGCTCACAACACCATCCTGGGTACCGAGCAGAGCTTGTTGTATAAGGAAAGCCGCGACAACGGTTTCGGTAATGTAAAGCCGACGGGCGTAAGGATCATCAACAACATAATATCGGCTCCGGGCAAGGATTTGATTGAGGACAGGATCAACCTAGCTGACGTCGAATACGCCGGCAACGTGTTTGACGGCAACGTCGATAGTGCCGTGAGTTCTGGCGGCAATATTACGAGGAACCCACGTCTTCAGGAGAGCGGCGATAGCGTATTTCGTCCTGGGTCGGATAGTCCAGCCATTGATGCCGCAGTGGAGCTGAGTACCGTCACACATGATATCGACGATCAACGGCGGCGAGGTTCTTCGGACATAGGCGCGGATGAATTCTCGAACGGCGGAAGCATGAGAGCGCCGATCGGACTTTGCGATGTCGGGCCGACGTCCTTTCGCCCAGGGCTGAAAGCGGCGTGTACCAATACCGCGACGAGGCCGGCGCCGCCACAGTTCCTGACAATCTCCTGAAAACTCGTTGAGGGAGGTACTCATCGGTTCCAATGCTCGGCGCTGGCGACGCTGCATAAGCTTCACAGTCCGATGATTAGCCTCGATGGAGACCCTGCTGCCCGCTTTCCAGGGCATGGCCGCCAACGAAGACCGGCGCCTGTAGTCGGCCAATGAGCTTGTCGTTCCAGGCGATTGAGACCGTCCCCTAGTGTCGCGCCGGTATGCGTGGACCGTATACAAGCCGTCCAAGCTTGTCGGCTGGCGAGGTAATCCACGGGTATTATGAAATCCGAATCGCCTGTCGGTGATATGTTAAGTTGCGAGAAATCGGGACGTTCTAGAGCTTAGACTCGTTGAGATGAACCCGTCGTTGATGTTAGGCCAGCAAATCTTGAAGCCGGTTGGCGAGTATTATTTTGACTTCGCAGTTCGACTGCACAAAATAGCTAATCGGCGACTTCTGCTTCCTATCAAATTCCATCGTTGGAGTGCCATCGCACCTGGATTAAAGGCTGCAAACTGGACCACCGGCGTTTCACTCGACGAGCTAATTCCAGACAAAAAGCGGCGGGCGGAGGTGCGGCGTGGGCTGCAGCGGTCCGCTGAGGTTCCCATCGCGAAGATAGATCACGATGGATTCTTTTTGTCGCAGTTCGGTCGCCTAAATGAGCTACCACTAGTCTCTGAAGCTGCCTTCCTTCCACGGAAGAAGCACGATTTATGGCTGGTTGCCACTGGGAAAGGGATAGGGGTCCGCAAGACCTTCACAGGTAACGCCGATGGTTTCTTGAGGGAGCTGGAGATCCTGCACGTCTTGGGCAACGCTGGCTGCAATGTCCCAAAACTAATTCGTGTGGAACCTGAGACGCTTTCGTTTACCACGTCGTTCATTCGGGGGCGCGTATTGAGGGAGGAACTGGCCGTTAAAGGCGCCCTTGTACGCGACAGAGACATGACTTCGGCGAGCAAGCTGTGCCGAGAAAGCCGTATCCGCGAAGGGAGGCGTTTTCTAAGTCAGGTCGTCGGAGCGAAATTTGTCGAACGTTTGTGGGGTGAACTAGTAAAGCTACATGAAGCGGGTGTCGTTTGGAGCGACATTAAATACGGTAACGTTATTATAGAGGAACCCTCTGGATTGCCCTACCTGATCGACTTTGAGGGGTCTCTGTACTTTCCGCGAAAGGGTCCGCTTTTTCGAGGTCTCCGGGGCAGGGACATCAGAAAATTCAATCAGCATTTCCGATAATCCCTCTCCGGGCAATCCGCAGTCAGAGACGGTTGCGGGCACGAGGCAGAAGGGCCCTCTAGGGCCTTCTCTGGAGCCGCTAGAGGGCCTTTCTATAGTACCTCGCCGTTGGGCGCAATATGTCATATGAATGGGCGCAATTCCGACTTCTTGTTATACTCGTATGCAATATTGTTCGTTAGTTCTCTTGGTAGCCATGATTTCTAAACCTGCTCGGCTGAAGCACAAACCGTATCCAACGTGCATGGTGGCATCTCTGCTGGTATGGATGTTGTTATTTTCGAGTTCGGCATTCGCTTATCTAGGGCCCGGTGCGGGACTTGGCATGCTGGGTAGCCTGATCGCCATTGCAGTAGTTATGCTGGTTGTTGTGCTGGGCTTGATCGTATATCCGCTGAGAATGCTGAAAAAACGAAGAATGCAGGCGAAGCTGAAAAACGGCGACGGAGTAGCACTCAATCCGTAGCGACCGATTCGGCTAACGTTTAGCGCATCTAATGACTGGGTCTTCGTGCCCTACCTGTGGCAGTAGCTGTCGATTTGTCTTGTCCAGCTTGCAATCTGAAACAGATCCGAAGGGAGTATTCGAGTCGAGATGAAAGATTTGCTTCCCAAGCTGCTATTGTTTTTCGCGGTGGTGACTCTGTCCTTCACATACGGCTTCGTTAGTAACTGGAAGCAAGTATTTCCTTACCAAACAATACGCGAGGCCTATCTTGCTATGAATGCGCTGATAGACCTCGATGGCGCTGGAGACCTCCCAGGCAGTGTTGATTTCTGGGACGAGTCGGGTCTAACTGAACCGCTTGTTACCACACTGGCAACTAACGCGGGCAAAGAGAATATCTTCATCCTTGGGAACGATCAGGCGGTATACGATGGATCGTCCGGATCGGCGCTGCTCGCCTGGATCACGGACCGGGACGGAAGTATTCAGCATGCCTGGAGGCAACCGAATGAGGATATCTGGTCACCGCTGGAAAATAGAGACGCGGTCGGGCAGGTTTGGGGGTCTTACCCAGTCGGTTCTCACCTATACCCGAACGGCGATATTCTAGTTAGCTACCAGGGTATCGATGTGTTTCCCTTCGCTATGGGGATCGCAAAATTTGACAAAGATTCTAATCTAATTTGGAAGCGAAACGGTTTTTACCACCATTGGTTTTCAGTTGACTCTGACGGCTATATCTACGTTCCCGATCTAAAGATGGTAACGAGCCCGTTGAAAATCGACGATCACAAGAAATATCTAGTTTGCGAGGACGGTACGTTCGCATACGATGTGATCTCGGTGCTCGATCAAAGCGGTGAGAAGATTCGGGAGATAGACGTGCTGGAATCCATAATCGAGTCGGATCTGGCAGGGCTCCTTAATAGTAATAAGCAACAGCAAGAAGAAATAGAAACATGTGATCCAACGCACCTGAACGACGTGCGGGTATTAAGCGAAGAGGTGGCCGGTGAGTTTCCAGACTTTTCTCAAGGCGATCTTTTAATCTCGCTTCGTTCCCTCAATACGGTTGGCGTCTTGGATAAAGACACGAATTTGTTCAAATGGTTCTATGTGGGTTCTGCCCATCATCAGCACAGCCCAAGGTACGGCAGGAATGGTCATGTGTTTCTGTTTGATAACTACGGCGGTCGAGAAAGCCGAGGGATAAGCCGTGTCTTGTCAGTTGACGTGAATACCAGAATGTCTCAAGCAGTTTTTCCCCGAAACGGCGTTCGACTTCCAACTCGCGCGTTCCACTCCGATACTGCTGGGCATATGGATCTTAACCTCACCGGGGACCGCGTGTTGGTGTCGTTTACGCACCAAGGTCTAGTTTGGGAGGTGGACATCGAGAAGGGCGAGATCGTGTGGGAGTTCGTTAACACTCATTTGGTGGATGGTCGACCTGCGCGGGTTGGCGTTTACTCAGCGAGCTACGTGGGAGAGGTCGACTTTGCAATGAATGGCGGTCGGTTCGACTAAAGTGTTGGAGCTGTTAATTTGATAATCTGGTATCTGGGAGCCGTGGTCGTCGGCGGACTTTTCGGATACCTCTTTGGCTTGATATTTCGCCGATGGACAGTCCCCGGAACAACCGGACGATACTGGTCGGAGGTTGGAAAAAATATCCACGGCCTACTCCACGGAGCTGAGGAGCAATTCTGGCTCTATTACAAACGCGTAATATCAGGCACACTTGTATACGTATTTCGCCAACTTGTCGCTCTCGTTCTAGCCTTCACTCCTTTACTCGTTGCGTTCTTTGTTTTAGGGCCTTGGGTATTTTCGAGATGGGCAGCAAATGCTCCCATGGCCGTCATTCCCGAAGATGCGGGTACCTTGTCAATTGGGGAAGCGTTATCGACTGATGATGCTCCGCCTAGATATGCGCTGACTCTGGATAATGGACTCACGGTAGACGTATTTCCGGAGTCCGGTAGCCAAGTCGTATGCCCGCCAGCAAGTCTTAGCTGTTTGATTCTCCGTGGTTTCGGATTTAGCAGCATTACAGTCGACGAATCCGACCTTGGCGATAACACGATGGTTATCGTTCGTGCAACGCACGAGGATCGAAACCCGTTTTGGCCATATTTGAGCGATCCGGAATTTCTGTTCTTTGTCAGTCTGACCATTGGATCCGTGCTCGCTGTCATGCGGGGCGCCCGAGATGGCGAAGCTGCGGCTGACTCGTATCAACTGGGGTTGACGGACTATGCCCTCACTCAGTTTGCCACACATTACATACACACTTTGAATAGACTCGGTGAGTGGGAAACTCGGAGAAGCTCAAGTCGGCTCTCGGGAATTCAGGTGACTAAGCCCGTTTTCATCGGCGGCCTCGCACGCTCCGGTACCACGGTCTTGCTGGAGAAGTTATCAACAATTAGCGGCGTGGCGACTCACAGGTATCGAGATTTCCCGTTCATCATGACCCCTATATTCTGGAACAAAGTTCTGTCGTTTGTCGGTGCGAAACAAAAACCCCTAGAACGTCCTCATAGGGATCAAATAAAGATTACACGCGACAGTCCGGATGCGTTCGAGGAGCCAATCTGGCAGCACTATTTTCCCTCTTTACATGACACAGGAAAACTGCACAGATTGGATGCCTCTTGCGCAAACACGGAATTCGAGCGGTTTTACAGGCAGCATATACAAAAAATATTACTCGTTAGACAAGGCTCTCGCTATGTGTCGAAGGGCAACTACAACCTACCTCGTTTCGAGTATATCGACGAAATATTCGACGATTCCCGGTTCATTGTGCCTATTCGCCATCCCTTGATGCATATTGAGTCTTTGGCGCGTCAACACGAAATATTCGTTGCTTATGCTGAAAGCGATCCGAGGATAGCCAGTTACTTG
>JAOTYS010000545.1 GCA_029861795.1 Gammaproteobacteria bacterium
GAACATTCTCTGATCCCAGTCTTTCGACCGTTACCGACGAAATTGCCGAGCTGGCCCGCCAAGAAAAAAAGCGTGGAACCGCCCATCTTGCGCTCGATTTTGAGAAAAATGATGTCCCACAGAGGAAGCCCGGTGAATACCTGATGGTATTGAATTCGTCCCTGGAGCCGCAATGCGTTGTTCAATGTACCAATATCGCGCTCGCGCCTTTTCGTGATGTCACCGAGAAGTTTGCCGCAAGTGAAGGGGAGGGAGATTTGAGTCTCGAGTATTGGGCGACGGTGCACAAACGCTACTTCGTCAAACAGCTGGCCAGCTGGGGAATGGAGTGGGACGATTCTCAGCAGGTGGTGTACGAGAGCTTCGACCTGGTTTGGCCCGAACCGTAAGTGAAATACGGGGACGAAATACGGGGAAGAGCGCCTGTCGACGCCGCTGCCCTCACCCCGCCCTCTGTCCTGCGCAATAATTCCATCCTCGCAGTGTAATTAGTAGAAAGATTATGGAACACTTCACGAATAACACGAAAGAAGGATGTATGTGGAGTGATTCGA
This sequence comes from Gammaproteobacteria bacterium, assembly GCA_029861795.1. The sequence goes on from JAOTYS010000545.1 coordinate 555, forward strand.
TTTATTTGTCTCGGGCTCATTGCCTGGTTTGCATCCAAGCGCCATCTAGTCGCCGAGAATCTGTTGCTACGGCAGCAGGTAGTCGTGCTCCGCCGGAGGCAAATCCGCCCCAGTAACAGCGATCGTCGATTCTGGATCCTCGCCCGCCGTTGGTGGCAGTGGTCAGCCGTTTAGAATTCATGAATCACTGGATCGACGTTCGTGCTCGGTCGTTAGACGAGAACAAAAATCGCCCATCATTCTCTGTGACGAAAGGGAAGGCGCGGAATTTCATAGATGGCGAACGCACCGATCCTTGGACATGGATGCGCCCAACGGTCGATGCGTTCAACTAGTTCAGCCTGGCCAAGTTGTCGAGCTTCCCACGGCACAAGGACTGCATCATTATTATCTTCCGGAGGCTGCATGAATATTCGGGACAGACAGGTAGCTATCCGATTCAACCCTTCTTCACGCGACGCTCGCGGCGCTCCACCCAGTAGGGCTGGTCGCAGATGCGTCCCATGAACTCGATCACTGTGTGCGCGCCGAGGTACGCGGTGACCCCGGTGCCCGCGTCGAGCTGCGGGTTCACCTCGACGAAGTCGAAGCCGATGATGTTGCAGCGGCTCGCCAGCGCAAACAAGGTGTCGCGCAGCTCCGCGTAGGTCATGCCGTTCGGCTCGGCCGACACTATTTTCTGGCTCTATAGGTGTATTGAATTATTTGGCGATTTTTACCTAAGAAAATTACCGCTGATCTTCTAAGAATTATGCTCACTCGCCGCTATAGCCTAAGAATTCTTGGTGGGTAGATTTGAGATCGATATCTACCAGATAGCTACTACAAGATTTTTGAGAAACTAATTGGTTGTCCATAACGCAGTTTTTTGTATTCACTAATATGGAATAACTCTTCTCTTGCTTTGCTCGCCGCCACTTCGTGAAGAAACTATCAGTTGAAAGTATTGCTTACGCCGTAATGTGCTGATGCTATCCAATTACAATTTGTACGTTTAGGTATATGGGGGGGCGCCGGTTTGAAATCAATTTCAAACTTAATGGGACAGCCGCTTTCGGCTGCGACCTCAACTGGTCGACGCCAATTGCTGTCATTTGCAATTTAGAAAGCGGACGCTCGACGCTCAAATCACCGGTCGCGACGCCCGTAGCTAAACGAAGGGCATTGCAATCCGTATTGCATCTGCTTGTTAGCTCATTATTTTCGCTAATAGTACAGGAACGCCAGAATAACTCTTACACAACGCAAGCAATGCGACAGAAACTGGCAGCAGTATGGCCAAAACAAAAGTGGTGCGCCGCCATTTTGTAAATCAATTACAAAATTAGCATTTCGCGAGCCTAAATCGCATCTTTTTTTGTAAGTAAGGGGAAAGGGTGCCCTATATCGAAAATGAACTTTTGGCTGCTAAAGCGCGTAGAATTCTAACGACTTGGAAGTGTGTTTTTGCTCTATAAGTTTTATGGCGTGAAATTATTTCAACCATAGAAAAACGGTCATTTTCGAAAACAAAAGTACTCCGCGCTAATTGACATTAGAGGACATTTTTTCCACTTTCGCAGTTTAATAGGATATTTGCCATATTGAATTCTTTGAGCCATATTAAATTCTTTGGCAGGTTATTACTAAAAATATTCCACTAATAGATCGACGTTTGAAGGGACGCCGAACGCTATAAATTTCACCTTAAAGTTGAAAGATGAGAATCCTATATAGGTAAAATTTATATTTCATAGCAACCAGAAATCTTTGCGAAACAAGTACGTCAACCCAAAAAAGCTGAATGGCGAGAGGTAGAACGTATGAGTTACCGAGATCATAGTTGGAGCCGGAGAGAGTTCTTGCATGGCCTGGGCATTGCCGGCGCAATAGGGGCCACGGGTTTATCGAGACTGGCTATCGCGGACCCTGCCTTAGAGACTACCCGACTCAGGCTGACTACCCAGAAGAAAGGGCTTTGCGTGGCGCCTAAGTATGTCGCTGAAGAACTATTAAAGGTGGAGGGCTTCACCGATATTCAGTATGCAAACGTAGAGAATCTTCCGGAGCGGATGAAACTTCTGGCCTCTGGCGAAACCGACCTTGAAGTCACGTATATTTCACCGTACATCTCTCGCATAGATGTGGATGATCCGATCGTAATTATTGGTGGGGCTCATGTTGGGTGTTTTGAGCTATTTGGAACGGAATCCATACGTAACATCAGTGATCTTAAGGGAAAAACAATCGCGGTCAGTGATATTGGAAACCCCGATCACGCGTTCCTTGCCAGCATTCTGCTCTATATAGGCCTCGACCCCAACAAGGACGTCCAATGGGTAACACATCCTCCACCTGAGTCGATACAGCTTCTGGCTGCGGAGGAAATTGATGCCTTTTTGGGTTTTCCACCCGTCCCGCAAGCACTCAGAGCGAATGAGATCGGGCACACGCTCCTTAACAGTAGTACGGATCGGCCTTGGTCTCAATATTTTTGCTGCATGGTGGCGACTAACACGGCGTTCATGGAGAAGAATCCAGTGGCTACAAAAAAAGCATTGCGCGCGATTCTCAAAGCTGCCGATATCTGTGCTCGCGAACCTGCATTAGCGGCGCAACTATTGATGGACATGGGTTTATCCAAGCGATATGACTATGTTATTCAGACTATGCAAGAAGTCCCTTACGTCG
>JAOTYS010000098.1 GCA_029861795.1 Gammaproteobacteria bacterium
TTTGAAACGCCGCACATCACGGTTATCTCGCGGCGGACAACGAGAAGGGGCCGGCAGACACAAAGCGAGCCGAAGCGCTGGGGTCAGGTCCGACTAAATCAATCGAACCCGACCCCTTTGATTCCCTGACCAAATCAATCGGACCCGACCCCTTTGATTTTGCGACAAAGCGGCTCAGTAGCAACGATTCGTGCCCCACCGACTGCAGGTGGGATTAACCGATATCAGACCCCCAGGGACTCTTGAGTTGACGCCTGTCTCAATAGCACAACCAAACTCTCCACTCTCGGGATTTAGTTCACCCGGTTCCGTGAACTCGTCACATGCAAAATCTCTCCCATCTAACCCCTCATCCGGCTGCTCGGCCAGGTGATTACAAACACAAAAATTACTGGTGTCTATATTGCCTTCTATAGTGTTACCTATCTGTTGACCAAAGAACGGCACCCGATCGCCAGCGCTATTCCTGATCTCAAGTACATTAACAAGTACCTGGCTCACGCCAGGCGTATGGGTTGTCCCCTCGCAGGCAGTTGCAGGATCAATTGTAAGTCCCCCAAAGCCGTCTTCGTTTTCGCCGATAACGGTTACGTCCCTACAATTTGGAATGAACTTACTTAAGGATCTAGGTGGTAGATCTTCATCGGCATCCGCGAAGAAAAAAGCCGAATTAGGATTTGAAATCTGACCATTATTTTTTACAAAAATCCCACCCGCCGCAGTGACTATATCTTCGGCATAGGACCATACGCAGTTACTGCCTTTCGTAGCTCCTTCTACCATGAACTGGTCAACGCGCCGTATCGCAAACTCTTCCCCTAGCTGCTGATCGACCTCAAACTTCACACCGGGCGGGTCGTCAGGATCGCCCACGGGTATATTTTCAGCTGTCACTTTCAATGTCTTCCCGTTAGTGTCCGTAGCTTCACAAAATCCTGGGAAACTTTGTATCTCACAGCAGGTTGTACCGGGTATGCTACTGCAACTGGCCGAACCCCCGAAAAGGCCCCTGAAGTTCGACGTTGGCGTCGTTTTTTGGCACTGATTGGGAACGAGTTGTGCACCCGCGGGTCCTGCAAGCCCAAAAGCTGTCAGCCCTATAGTTGCCAACGCTAATTTAAAAAAGTTGATGCGCATAACTATCTCCTCACTAAATATGTTAACGGCTTAGGACTGAAGTCCCTTGCCAGTGATCTCCGTTTTCTTGGTTTTCTTACCCTCTCGCGATTTTTATATGAAACTGGTTCATGACCCTGCATCAGAAACTGAGGCTCACCTGCCCGATGATGATGCGATCAGCGAAATAGGGGCCAGTCGATGATTCGCCCCTGAACTCACGAAAACTGTCGTCCTGATAATTGAATTTCTCATCAAATAAATTCCTAACTCCGAGGCTAGCGACCCCGCGCCGTTTTGGAAAACGGTATCCCACCCCGACATCAACCACAAAAAAGCTGTCTTCGCCCTGCGCACGGATAGTATTGGGCGATCGCCGCACGTCTTGATCCACGTAAGTACCCACGACACCAGCAAAAAATCCAGATTGATGGAAATAGTTCACGCCAATCGGCAGGCTAAGTGTTGTGATCTTCTCGGGCAGATCGGCGAACTCAGTGATTAAGCCCTCTTCAGCCTCATATTGGTCGTAAACGAACTCGGCAGTCACGCCCCATCGGTCACTGGGAGTCCAGTACAAGTACAGTCGATGGAGCTTTTCCTCACGATCTTCAAACACGGTGTCCGGTGGGTCGTTAAAAAGCCTAAAGACTGGCTCATCCATATCACGTTTCGTGAGCTCTCCCCCAAATGAGATGTCAGAGCTCGCGTCGAAATCCAATCCCAATCCATATCGCCATGACTCGGTTCCATTGATGTCATCGAAGAACTGGTTAAAGCCGGCAACTTGGGTCGGCTCGATGGTTCGATTGTTGACTATCAGTGGCTTGACGACCTTGAATGCAGCAGCGCGTAAGCGTATTTTGTCATTGACTCCCCACTGCACCCCGAATTTCGGATTGAAACTCGTTTCCTCCAATATTCCCTGCTGAAAATCGTCGTAGCTCGCACCAATCGTCCAATCAATCGACTCCTCCCCGGTATGGATATTGGCATAGACATATCCTCGCGGGTGTTCGATTTTCTCATCAAACGTACCACCAAATGTTTCAACTGGGCCTAAATCGATGTCGGATATCACAATCTCCTCCATGGTGAGGCTATCGGCATCGCTGTAGGCCGCCCCCACCAAGAAGTTCAAGCGTTCTCTTTGATAAATGTACTGTGCTTCCCACTGATCGCCCTTATCGCGTATATCGGCATCAAAGGATATGGTAGTGAATGGATCGAGCGGCTCGGATAGCCTCTGAATCTCTTCTCTGTCATTATGAATGTACGAAAGCAATATGGTGGACTGCGGTGATCGTGGCATTGGTGAAATGCGCAAGCCAATCCGCGCCGTATCCTGATCTCGGTCGGTAGTTCTGTCCAGGAGGAAATCGTCAGGATCGAAATTGAAGGCTAGATCACCCGCTGTCGATTCTTGATGCTGGAACTCTGCCTGGAGGTTCACCTCCGGAGTGACGGCGCCTTGTAAGTAAACGTTGTACAGGTCCTGATCCAAACCATTGTTCGGTCGCCAGCCGTCCGTGTTCGAAGTAAATCCGCCAACGCTGTACGAGAATCGGTCGTATAGGCCCGAGAGCACACCCTCGCCCCCATATGTATCGTTGTTACCACCGAACCCCGTTACATTGAACTGTGACTTGTTACGCTGAAATAACGGCGTGAACTCATTGAAACCGGGGCTTGCCGGGCCACCTAGAGTGACGATATTCAGATTGGTTGCGGCAACACTCGGCTGCACCGGGTTGATGTTGATGTCCTGCATGAGCTGCGCTTGCAGCAGTTCACTGACGCGCGAGATCTCAAGGCGACGCACACCCAGATAAGTGTCGGACAGAAACCGATGGGCCGAAGCGTTGGATGGATCGAGGGTTAGAGATTCTGTCGATTGGTTGACCCCAAGCTGGTTGAAACCGAGGTCCTTGTAAGCTCGGGCCAGGCTGGTGCCTCTGGCCGCGCGGTCTTTGTCGAGCAACAGTCGGCTGCGGTAGACAGCGCGGTTGTCGTTGAGCTCGATGGACCTCTCCAGATCCTCGACTGCTTCGATCGGCCGGTTGACGGTCTGCTTGAGGATACCGTCGTACAGGTAAGCGGTTGGATCGTTCGGATCGAGTTGCTTAGCAATACTGTACTGCTCGGAATCGAGGGGATAACGTCTCTCCTCAAAATATGCCTTACCGAGGTAGGCGCGTAATAGAGAGTTGTTGGAGTCGAGGGCGACCGCCACTTCGAGATCCCCAGTTCCTTGCTCGAGCTTGCCGCTGCTGATCTTCGCCAGACCCAGACCGAGATGGGCGAGCGGGTCGGCCGAGCTCAGCTCGATGGCTCGCTCGAACGCGGCCAGGGCATCCGCGTTCCTGAACTCCGCAAGGGCGGCAAAGCCCAGAACCAGTTGCGTACGTGCCAGGTTGGGCGCCAACTCGGTGGCCTTCTGCGCCGCTGCGCGCGATTCCCGGCTGTTACCCAGCATGAGCCAAAGCTCGCCCAAACGCGCCCAGGCCAAAGGGTCTTCCGGGTGCTGTTCGACCGCGTGCTGCAGCGTGTCCCGTGCCGTCTCGATCTGGAAATTCGCCTGCTGTGCATAAGACAACGCAATTTTGGCCGCCGCCGTCTCGCTCAACTCGACACCGCGTATAGCACTGGCAAGTGCCGCTTCATTTTCATTCTGGATGATTTCAATAATCGCACGCAGCGAATAGGCCAGCCCGGCATCGGGGTCGAGCCGCAAGGACTGTTGAATATCGGGGCCTGCCTCGTCCACCCGGCCTACAGATAGACCCAACGTCGCACGGAAGAGATAGAAACTGGCGTCACGGTTGGCTTCCGCAACACCTTCCAGTTCGGTGAACGCGCCGCCAATATCGCCGTCGGCTGCCATCTGCATCGAGGAGCGAAGGTAGGCCGGGGCGTCCGCCGGTACCCTACCGGATGCCCCACCGAGGAAGGCAAGTATCGGTGGATAGTAGAGTGACCATTGCACCGCATCGCGAGGTCGAACGACGATGCGTGGCTCGGGTGCCTTGCCTGCCTCTGCGGCGACCGATTCGCCAGAGGCAACTGAAATGCTCCCCTGATCGTTTGCCGCGAGTACTTGCCCTTCAAGAACCGTAAGAATGGTGCGGTCGCCTTCTACTCGGAAGACGAACTCAGTGCCTTCTATCGACCCGTTAAGGTAAGGGGTGTCGACTTCCATCTCGCGGGGCTTACGACTAAACGACTGAAAGGCCCCCGCGAGCAGACTCAGAAAGGAACGTTCCTCCTCTTTGTCTGTGATATCGACCAGACGTACGGCAGTACTCTGATCGATTCGCAACACGGCTTCATTAATCAGCGCTACCGCAGCGCGGCTATGCTGACCGGCCCGCACCGTATCGCCTTGGCACAGCACATCCTGGAGGTTCGCGCGTATCCAATCGGAGTCACCCGTACGCTGGACCTCGACGTTACCCTCGACCGAAACAAGTCGTCCTACGACCGGCTCACAAGACTCAGCCGCGTCAGCTAATTCTGGAAAAAAAGAGACTAGGGACGCACAGATTATTGCGCCGGATGCCGACTGCAACAGCGTCTTTCGCATTGCTCTCCTCCTCGTTTTTCGTTGATATTAGGCGCGAGCATAAATGCTTATGCCTAATCCTCGCGTTTTGTTAGCGCGATTCTTAGTCAACTAGACGGAAGGGCACGCCCCTCGGGAAGCATCTAGCTGCAATGAGCTAGCAATTGTTTTTATTTCTTAGTTTGTTTTTATTGTTTAAGGAACATCAAACTGTCAATGCCAGAGTGATGGTGTCCTCTATTCATCACAGGATATTAGATCACACTTCAGATTTTTCTACTACTTTAGATTTTTCTACTACTTTTATTGATTTGGATTAGAACTATTCTATATCTCTTTATTTCTTCGCTTATTCAAGCTATGACCCAGCAAGCGACCAATAAATCATGTCGTTCCCGCCGTCACTTTCAAAGTTGGACCGAGTAATTCTCGCAAAGCTAACATAAGCGCCATTCGTTGTATGGCACGTAGATTTCTTTGTAACTAGCCGATAAATCAGCCGGAAATTGGACCCTTTTTGCCAAGTCGCTCACATCACGTCCCGGCGAACCCATTGACAGGTCCGTCACGACGGGCACCTATGTGAAACGCTGTCGGTTATCCCCACCACCGCATTTTATGCATGGATCGCTTCCGCGCCAGACGACACCATTGAGGGCTCGATCAGATACGACAACCAGGTAAAGGACTAACGATGGATCTGGATGCAGGCTTAATCGGATCAGGCCCAATTCGATTAGTATTCAACCTATATAATGAGTGATCAGATCCAGATTTTTCCGATATGCTCGGGACGTCTGGCTTGACGCAATGGATCATTATAGGCGGCCAATGTACCAGCAAGTGAACTCTCATTCCTCGCGGTTACAACGACCAAGCTTAATAAATTCTTCCACCATAAATGTTCTTCTGCATTCGCACAGCCCGCAATGCCGATTTAGCAAAAGCTTTACAGCTGACTGAATCAAGCAAGCACTGCCAAAGAAAGAGTTGATTAATGCCAGATGAGTCTGCCAAACGGATTCGCGTAGGGTTCAGAAGCGCGGTGGTAATCGTCGCTCCCTATGTGTGGGAGCGGTACTGGGAGCAGATCAAGGTGTGTATGCCGATTTCGCTCTACTTGGCTTTATTTCAGTTCATTGTGCTCGGGAAGACGCCGGTGGCGGCCCTGCAGATAGGGTTCAGCATTTTCGTTTTGATGTGTGGTCTGATGTTGTTCATGGAAGGACTGAGACTCGGCCTGATGCCTTTCGGTGAGAACATCGGATCCACGCTACCGGCAAAGTCGACCCTCACAATCATGCTGACATTTGCGTTCTGCGTTGGCGTGGGTGCGACATTCGCTGAACCTGCAATCGGAACACTCAAGCAAGCGGGGACAGGTATTGATCCCACTAAAGCACCGCTGCTTTTTGCATTGCTAAACGATTGGAGCACGATGTTGGTATCGTGCATTGGCATCGGCGTCGGTATCGCCACATTGCTCGGGGTCCTGCGATTTGTGAACCACTGGAACCTTGCGTCGCTGATTATCCCGAGTGTTGTTACGCTAGTCATCCTGTCAGTGCTTGCGTCACTCGACGAGAATACATCGGCAATCATCGGTTTAGCGTGGGACTGCGGCGGCGTGACCACCGGCCCAGTGACTGTACCGCTGGTATTGTCACTCGGTATGGGTGTTACCAGCGCACTGGGTGAGAAAGACACAGGCAGGTCTGGGTTCGGCATCGTGACACTTGCCTCGCTGCTCCCAATCATTGCGGTACTTATGCTCGGGTTGGTGCTTCACTATGGCGGGTTGGTCGACTATTCGGCATTGGCCTCCGAGAGCATCCAGAGTGGTGGAGTCGAATCAGCCGGTTTCCTTGGCAGCCCAATCATTGGTGCAGGCGTCGGGGCACTGCGAGCAATAGTGCCGCTCTGTGTATTCCTATACTGCGTCCAGAGATTCTTACTGAAGGAAGAGATTCGATACTTCGATCAAATTTTACTGGGGATCATATTCACTGTTATTGGTATGACGTTGTTTCGCGTCGGCCTCGATTTCGGATTGACACCGCTCGGCAGCCAAGTTGGATCTGAGATTCCAAGCGCTTTCAATCCTCCACCAGGACTTTATGGTGACAGTCTGGGGCGAGTAGTTGCGATCACCTTTGCGTTTATTCTCGGATACGGGGCGACGCTAGCTGAACCGGCGTTGAACGCACTAGGCCATACAGTGGAGGAGATCACCGCAGGTGCATTCAAGAAAAAGGTTTTAGTACAGGCAGTAGCAATCGGCGTCGCCGTTGGAATTTCATCGGGTATCATCAAGATAATCTTTGACATTCCACTCATATATATTTTAATCCCGCCGTATCTCGTACTCATGGTCCTGACCCTCCTCTCTTCCGAAAAATTCGTCAATATCGCATGGGATAGCGCGGGGGTGACAACTGGTCCGATTACAGTACCGCTGGTTATCGCAATGGGTCTGAGCGTGGGTGATTCTGTCGGGATTATCGACGGTTTCGGAATCATCTCCTTGGCATCGGTTGGTCCTATTCTATCGGTGCTCACCCTAGGGCTATTTATAGATCGTGCAACGAAGCGACTACAGGCACAAGTGTAAAGCGCTAAGGCAACTGATTTGGGGGCTAAGTAATTCAGGAGAAAGATCTCGATGAGTGATGCAGCCGATAACAAAAAACACAGTGATCTCGATGCGATCACCGTCATCGTTCAACGCGGCAAGGCGGAGCCGATAGTGAAAGCGATGATGAAAGCAGGCGCGACCGGCGCTACGATCTATTTTGCGCGCGGCACCGGTGTCCGCGAGCGATTGGGTCTACTGGGCATCGCGATTCAACCGGAAAAAGAGGTCATCATAGTGGTCACGCCCAGAGCCATCACCGATCGGGTGTTCGATGCGGTGGTGAAGGCGGGAAAACTAGAACATCCTGGCATGGGATTAGCCTTCACCCAAGAGGTTGGTCGCGTCGTCGGCTTAATTCGATCCAACGACAACGACGAGTAAGAATTGTTTGAGCCTCGCACGCCACTTACCCAAACTTGCAAGGGATTAGCCCGAAACCTGGTTGCCTGGCGTTTCAAGAATTCGCTTTGCAAACGCAGGATAAACTTCACTGATCGCAGCTCCAACCGGCCCTCGAATCAACGCCAATGATTCAGTGTCAGGCTCCGGTGTCTCGGCAACATTATCAGGCGTGTCAAATTCGAATCCAGTGTTGTCTCGAACTTCTTGCAGAGTATGTCCGGGGTGGACACTGGATAGCCGAAATCGAGATTGACTGAAACGAAACACGCAACGTTCAGTGACAAGGGCGTATGGACCTCCAGGACGATAAACGTTAGCCGAAGACACACCGGCCGCACTCACGAAGTCCACTTTTGGTACCAACACGCGTCGAGTGTGTGATGTCGTGAATAGAATAACCCGAGGAATCAAAAGATATAGATAGGCAGATCCGAATGACCCTGGGAATCGGACCTTACTTTTCGGATACCCATTAACACCAACAAGATTGATGTTAGCTGAGCCATCGATCTGCGCGCCACCGAGAAAAAAAGCATCTATTCGACCCTGTGCGGCACAGTCGAACAACTCACGCGAGCCATCGGTGAAAAAGTTGTTGGTCTCGCTGCCCAGTATCGAAACCCGCAACTTGTCCCGAGCGCGCTCACTTGCAAGCAGTGCGGCCGCCCCTGGGATCGGTGATGACGCACCCACAGCCACATGCCGTACGCCTTTTAACATATGGGCGATGGTCGTGATCAACAGCTCTTCCGGGCAATATTGGGTCACGTTCCGGTATGTGCTGCCCCAACATATCGATTTAGGTATTCTGAGAATCCCTCTTCAGTGGCCGCCATTTCAACATACTGTGCGAGATGTGCTTGGTCGGTCGAGTAATGACCTCGCAATCCTAGCGGCCATGCGCCGTGTTCCACTTCGGCAAGCGACGTCACATACAGCGCTGGGATTGTCCCTGCAGCCATTTTGTCATCTGCGAGCAGGTTGTCTTGTGTCAGAGACTCGACGGTCACCAAGGTCATCTTGGCCGCATGAGCCATGGACATGAGTTCCCGCCGCACCCCGATCCACACGTTACCGGTTCGATCAGCAAAGGGGGCATGAAATAGCGCAACATCGGGTCGAATGGCCGGGAACAGCATGATGGGATCATCATCCTCAGCGTAAGGGTTGCCGATGACTTTCCAATCATCGCGGTGGCTCACCAGATCAGAACCGATGACTCCCCTCAATGGCATAAACGGCACGCCCTTTTCCGCAGCCAGCAACCCTGCATGAATTGCGGGGCAAGTGGAATCCTTAATGGCGACCGCACCTGACGTTACTGCTGCCGAAAATCGCGGCGCCAAACCGTGCTCACCCAAACTTACTGCACTGGTCTCAATGGTTGAGACACAACCCGCGCCGATTAACAAATCGGCCTGCAACCCCGTTTGCGGCACTCCAATTAAATGCAAGTCCCGCACCCCACGTCTTATCAATGCGTACGTCGCCGCCATGGCGCAGCCCGAGTAGTCAGCGGGGACAGCTACCTGCATCCCATCGCCGACGTGCGACACCAACTCTTCAAGCGAGACAAACAATGGGTCGATCAGTTGATTCAAAATCTAGCCGAGTCCAGACATGATGAGGGCTAAGAAGTATTATATCTTCGGCTTGACGTCTTATTGAATGCCTTAGTGGGCAGAATTCAATCTGCCTAGCGACGCAATAAGGATACAGACAACATCAAGCATCACATGTTCTGCGCGATGCCATCGCTCTCGACCCTGCCGGGGGCCGCGAACACTCAGGGAATAAAAGCGATATAGTTCTTGGATTATCGCAACAAAAGAGTTACGGCTGGAGTTGGCGTTCGAATTCTATCGGCCGAGAGGCATATTTCGCCTTCGACAAAACGACGCTTTTTTGCAAACCTCCGCTCCGTTACGGCTTCTGACTACACCAACGGTAAAGGCATGCTGGCCCGCCTCATGGGGCATCCCATGGCGAAAGGAAAAGTCTCCGAAAGTTCCTCTAGTTGGATCTTGCGATGTGCGAAAAGATCTCATCGGCGGCTCCTAGGATAACGATAGGAGGATCGAAGCCGATGGCCTCAGCTGTCTTCAGATTTATTGCAATCTTAGGAGGCTCCTCAAACAACTGATTCAGATCATTTGGCCTTGCACCATTGAATACCTTGGCAAAAGTCTCAGCATGAAACTCCCCCACATACTTAAACCCAGCCTGCGATAAACTTACCAAAAATCCAAGCTTCACTTCTTCTGATCCCGACTGCGAAAACGTCGGAATTTGATACTCGTTAGCCGCCTTCACCAACTCAGGTATGCTCTTCATCGTGACCCCTTGTTGAACCGTCACATAAATAGCATCCACCTTCTGCGCTAACTCATGAAAACAATCTACAACACTCTGCTCCGCTTCACCCGTGTCCGGAATGTCCGTCTTGGTATAACAACGCACAATCTCAAAGCCTCGCTCCTGCGCCATCTCCTCAATTAAATCAATCGCTGCGTAGCTCCTCCCGTTCACACTGTCCTCATACGCTACCCCTAACTTCTTAAATCCAATAATCTCATGAAAAACCCGTATCTGCCTCTCATATCGACCTGGATCTACCGTGGCATGCACATGATCAAACCCAGAATCCTCAACACTCTCAATAATCCCCGATGACAACGGATCACTCGCCGATAAAACCATCGTCGGGGTATCATGCTTGTCGTTCGCTAAATCCTGACCAGCCTTCGTCCCCATCGCAATCAGTAAATCAATATCCTTGTTCTCATTTAAACGATTCACAATCTCATCAGATATCTTTTTGCTCTGATCATCATCCCAGTTCGCCGTGTAATGCGCATCCTTAACAAACTCAATGTACTCACTTTCTGCATTCCCTGATAACCAATTCCATAACTCCGCAGTCTGCTCCCCCTGTTGCTCCGGTATCTCCTTCATCTCAATCCAACCAAGCTTCATCAAACCATGAATCGTCTCAATAAACGTCTTCTGATAATCTATATACTCTCCACCCTCGTAATAACCAATTCGCCATTTCTCACCATGGTTCGTCTGAGGCTCTACTCTAAATTCCCCTTTATCCCCAGCTACAGCAGCCGCCACAGCTAAAAACATGCCCGCAACAACTATCCCTATCACTCGATTTAATATTCTCATCTATCTAGCCTCCGACCACCGACTTAACGATTTGCCGCCTGATAATGCTCATAACCCCTTAGTATAGATTCAAATTTGCGGACTGCTAGGTACATCGATAGAGCGCCACTACCAAGTGATATCGCCCGAAAGGCATCTAAATACCTCCCCATTGTTTGTGGTTCATTTGATAACAATCTGATCCCGTAGGATCCCATTGCATACTTCAGCAAGCTGTCTCTTCCAGTCATTGGGCGCAATGCTGGCCAGGCCGAGTTCAGTGATGGTTTCGAATAGGGACGCGATGTGGGCATCGCGAACAGTCAGTGACCGAATAAGTCGAAGCTCCTCAGTTGTAAGACCGCCACTAGCGATAATTTCGAGCGGCCCGGCGGGCACTAGGTGTTCCCGATCGATGCGCCGCATGACGGCCTGCATTCCGCCAAGGTAAGCTCTGGTGTGAACTTTTGTTACGCAATCGGCGGCATGCCGATAGTTGTAGAACCTCCTCAGCGCCCTCACCACACCGTCCTGAATTGCTGGGAGGTACTCGGCCTGATAATAGCCGCCCAGACACGTTACGCCTCGTGCGAAGGAAAGCGTCAAGAATGAGGTGAACAGTGATGGGATCAGTCTCTTTGCGCGTAATCCTTGCAGCACAGAATGTGAGTTGAAGGGCCATTCAAAACGATGACCTTTGTCGTCGATCCCTTGAAGCACATCCCCTGCCGTATCGCTGGTGGTCAGATAGAGTGGAACCTTCCTAAGCGCATTGCTTATTCCCCAAAAAAATACCGTACCTCCGCGATTCGAATCCTTACATTGCCCGCCAGGCGCGGAATCCATCAACAGACGCTCAGCAAGCTTTTTTGTTTCCCAGCATACTCGGGCTCCATCCAATTCCGTCAGAATACACCGTCTTAATTCGGGATCGAACATGACAGAACCCGCGAGACTACCGGGATTAACCAAATCCTTCTCCAACAGTTTTGAAACAATCTTTTCCAGCTCCAAATAAGCTACATCGGGAATAGCTTCGTGATTCGCAAGAAGTCTTTTCCAGATGCGATGATTTATTGCCACAGACTGATCTGAGTAAGTTCGAAGATCAGTCACCTCAGGCGCAGAGTAATCCTCCATCAGAATGCGCTCGATCACCGCAAGCGATGATTCGGAAAATTCCCCCTGAGCCACCATCTTGATAAACCGCTGTTGCGC